>JAVHLO010000187.1 GCA_031082105.1 Planctomycetota bacterium | reverse complement strand
CTACTTGTTCCCGCCAGAGGAATCGGAAGGCGGGGTAGGCGGGGCAACGGACGGGGCGCGGGGGACAGGGGAATAGGCCGGGTTAGCTTCTTGGTTTTCGTTATTCGCTTCTCCGGATGAACAATAAGATGTTCGAGCGCCGCGCGGACACCGCCGTTCGGATGCTCCCGGCGCTGATCTTGGTCGGCCTGGCGCTCGGATGCGCCACCCCTCCGCCCGGGCCGGCGGTGGTCTCCGAGGACTCTGGGCCGCGCGAGCTCATTGTCGCCTTCGGACGAAACCTCCGCGGCCAGGAGTGGAAGAAGGCGTACCTGCTACTCTCAAAGGACACCCGCAAGCGCTACACGCCGTTCCATTTTCGTGAGCTTTTTGAAAAGACGAAGATAGGCGGGCTGCTCTTCTGGCAGTTCACGACCTGGAACCTCGTGGACGTCCGGCTTGCCGCCGACGGCGCCTCGGGGACATTCACGTTCCAGCACCCCGTGCGGGCGGAATTCAAGAGAGAATACCGGCTTGTGCGCGAGCAGGTGGCTCGCAAGGAGGAAGACGGCGCTGAGACGACGGTGAATGTCTGGCGGTTGAAGTTCACGATCGCCGAGCTGCTCAACATGCCGGACGAAGACGAAGATGCCGTGTTTCCGCCGCAGTAGATCGGCTTTTCCGCGACAGGATGGCCGCGAATCGAATCTCGTGATGATCCCGCGAGATCCCGTGGTTGCAGCTCGGTTCTGACGGACCACGATCGGCAACGGGTGCGAACGGCGGACTGTGGATTTCATGTGTTGCCATTCGGAGACCAGGAAGATGAAACGGTACCTCTACTACTTCGGAGGCGGCAAAGCCGAGGGCCGGGGAACGATGAAGGACATCCTGGGTGGCAAGGGCGCGGGGATCGCCGAGATGACCAACATCGGGCTGCCGGTCCCGCCCGGTTTCACAATCTCGACGGAGGTCTGCCGGCTGTACTACGAGAAGCGGATGCCGAAGACGTTCGACGACCTGATGATGAAGTACCTCGCGCGTGTCGAGAAGGACGTCGGCGCGGGATTCGGCGACCCGGCAAATCCGCTCCTCGTCTCAGTCCGCTCCGGCTCCAAGTTCTCCATGCCGGGCATGATGGACACGATCCTGAACCTCGGGCTGAACGACAAGACGGTCGTCGGGCTCGCGAAGAAGACCGGCAACGAGCGATTCGCGTACGACTGCTATCGCCGGTTCATCGCCATGTTCAGCAGCGTCGTGCTGGGGATCGAGAAGTCGGTATTCGAATCAGCGCTGTCCGCGATCAAGGCCGGTCTGCGCGCGAAGACCGACACTGACCTGAGCGCCGGTGACCTTCACGCGGTGGTGGCGGCCTACAAGGTGATCGCGGAAGCGCATGCGAAGAGGCCGTTCCCGCAGGATCCCGTCAAGCAGTTGAAGATGGCCCGCGACGCGGTGTTCAAGAGCTGGAACAACCCGCGCGCGATCGAATACCGCAGGATCTACCGGATCTCCGCGTCGCTCGGGACGGCAGTGAACGTCCAGGCGATGGTGTTCGGCAACAGCGGCGACCGCAGCGCCACGGGCGTAGGATTCACGCGGAACCCGGGCACTGGCGAGAAGCAGTTCTTCGGCGAGTACCTGACGAACGCGCAGGGCGAAGACGTTGTTGCGGGCATTCGCACGCCGCGGCGTCTCCTGGATCTCGGGGGAGAACTGCCGGCGGCGTACAAACTGCTCCACGAGATCACATCGCGCCTGGAAAAGCACTACCGCGACGTTCAGGACTTCGAATTCACGATCGAGAACGACCGGCTGTTCATGTTGCAGACACGCAATGCAAAGCGCACCGGCCTCGCCGCGATCAAGATCGCGTGCGACATGGTCGCCGAGAAGCTGATAACTCCCCGGGAAGCGCTGATGAGGGTCGACCCGGAGCACATGCAGCAGGTGCTGCATCCGATTTTTGATTCGAAGGCGCGCTCGAAATTCAAGGTGATCGCCGTCGGGCTCAGCGCATCGCCGGGCGCTGCGGCGGGACACATCGTCTTCGACCCGGACAGGGCGGTCGAACTCGCGGCCGCCGGAGAACGGACCATACTCGTCCGGCCGGAGACTTCGCCGGACGACATCCACGGCATGTACGCGTCGAAGGGTTTTCTCACGAGTACCGGCGGCATGACGAGCCACGCCGCCGTGGTCGGGCGGCAGATGGGCAAACCCGCGGTCGTCGGGTGCGGGGTGGTGCGCGTCGACGAGACAGCCCACACAATGACCGTGGGCGACATCACGCTCAAGGAGATGGACTATCTCTCCATTGACGGCGCGACCGGCGAGGTGATGGTCGGCGACGTGCCGCTGACGGATTCCGAGGTGCTGCAGGTCATCCGCGGCGAGATGAAGCCGGCGGAGTCCGAGCTGTGCCGCAACTTCGAATCGATCCTGAAATGGGCGGACAAGGCGCGCAAGATCGGCGTGCGCGCGAACGCCGACATCCCGCGCGACGCGGTCATGGCGCGCAAGCTCGGCGCGGAGGGTATCGGGCTGTGCCGCACAGAGCACATGTTCTTCGCCGAAGACCGTTTGCCCATCGTGCAGGAGATGATCCTCGCGAGGACCGACGAGGCGCGAAACGCCGCGCTCCAGAAGCTGCTCCCGATGCAGAGATCCGATTTCAAGGGCCTGCTTGACACGATGAACGGGCTGCCGGTGACAATCAGGACTCTCGACCCGCCGCTGCACGAGTTTCTTCCGAAACGCGAAGAGCTGATGGTGGAGATCGCCATCCTCAAGACGAGGCTCGAGCTGGGCCGGTCATGCGGTGGCGCGGACGATTCCACGGCGCGGTTGAACGCGCAACTGGCGGCCAAGGAGCAGTTGCTGCGCCGCGTTGAGGAACTGCACGAATTCAACCCGATGCTCGGCCATCGCGGATGCAGGCTCGGCATCACGTTCCCGGCGATCACCGAGATGCAGGTCAGGGCGATCTTCGAGGCGGCCTGCGAACTCGCGCGCGAAGGAAAATCCGCGCTGCCCGAGATCATGATTCCGCTCGTCGGGCACGTCACCGAGCTCGCCCACCAGAAAGCGATAGTCCTGCGCGTCGCGGAAGAGACGATGAAGCGCATGAAGGTCCGGGTCAAGTACAAGGTCGGCACGATGATCGAGGTCCCGCGCGCGGCCGTCACGGCGGGCGCCGTGGCCGGCGAGGCGGAGTTCTTCTCCTTCGGGACGAACGACCTCACGCAGATGACGTTCGGTTTCTCGCGCGATGACGCAGGCAAGTTCCTTCCGGCCTACGTCAAGGAGAGACTGCTCGAGGGCGACCCGTTCGTGTCGGTCGACCGCGAAGGCGTCGGCGCGCTCATGAGAATGGCGACCCAGCAGGGGAGGAAGGTCCGGAAAGACTTGAAGGTCGGCATCTGCGGGGAACACGGCGGCGACCCGAGATCGGTGGAGTTCTGTCACGAAATCGGGCTGAACTACGTGAGCTGCTCGCCCTTCAGGGTCCCGGTGGCGAGGCTTGCCGCGGCCCAGGCGGCGCTCGCAAAGTGAAAGGTCAGGGCAGAGAGCAAAGAGCGAAGAGCAGAGAGCAGAGAGGAAAGAGCAAGGAGCGGAGAAGCAACGTGGGAAAATGGTCAAGAGGTCGATGCCCGCTGGTCTGTGCGCATTGACTTGAGGATGTTCTTCGTGAAGGATTGCAGAGTGGACTGCCGTCCGCCTCATTGTCGCCAAGCATGCGGCCATTGGCCGCCGTGCTCTCTGCTCTTGGTTCTTTGCTCTTCGCTCCCTGCCGTTTCTTGTTTCGTGTTTCTCGGCTTGCGTCATGCTCCGTAACGAAATCATGCTTGGCCAGATGGCGATTGAACACAAGTTCATCAGCCCTCAGCAGCTCAAGGAATGCATCGAGGAGCAGGAGCGGTCGCCTTTCCCGCCTCCGCTGGGCGCCATCATCGTCAGAAAAGGATTCATGCCGCTCAACGCGCTCCACATGCTGCTCAGCTTGCAGCAGAAACGCCTCGACGAGAACTCGCCCTATGCCGAGATGAGGAGGCGCGACGTGCTGTTCGGCAGGCTGCTCGTGGACTACGGGCTCGCCTCGCAGGATCAGGTCAACGAGTGCCTCCGTCTCCAGGCCAGGCTCGCCCCGGATGTCAACATGCGCCTCGGCGAACTGATGGTGAAGAAGGGACACATCAGCGAAAAGGATGTCCACCTGGTCCTGGAGTTCCAGAACAAGCGCATATTGATGTGCCGCGGGTGCAAGACCCAGTTCAACATCGCAAGCTACACGCCGAACTCGCAGGTGAAGTGTCCGAAGTGCGGCGAGGTGCTCGACATCCCCGACACCGGCTCCGGCGCCACGGTTCAGGACACGGTGTTCATGGACAAGGAAAGCGAGGGGGCGGGTTCGGCCGCCGCGCTGAAAGGGGACGTCCCACCGCTCCCGACGGTCCTCGGCGGGGAGAAGAAGATAGCAGGAGAACCGACGGACTCAAGCTTGAAGAGCGATACCACCATTCGCGGCACGCCGTTCGGCAACTATGAGCTGCTCCGCGAGCTGGGCAGAGGCGCCGCGGGGCGTGTCTTCAAGGCCTGGCAGCGCGACGCCAAGCGGCTCGTCGCCGTCAAGGTCCTCAACGACCAGGACCTGTCCCCGGCCGCGATCGAGCGCTTCACGAATGAGTCCGCATCGATCACGAAGCTCGCGCATCCCGGGATCATCCAGGTCACCGATTCCGGTGTTCACGCCGGCCGACATTACTACGCGATGGAGTACGTGCGCGGCATGAACTTCAAACAGGTGCTCAAGTCGGAGCGGCCGCAGGTCGGCAGGATCCTCCAGATAGTCAAGGACGTCGCGACCGCGGTCCAGCACGCGCATGACAGCGGGCTGGTGCACGGCGACATCAAGCCTCAGAACATCCTCATCGATGAGGACGGGGTGACCAAGCTGGGCGACTTCGGGCTGGCCTTTGACATGTCGACGATGAGGAGGCAGGAGCGGTACATCGCGGGCACGCCGGCGTACATGGCGCCCGAACAGGCGCGCGGCGACAGCCACGCGCTCGACGCGCGTACGGATATCTACGGGCTCGGCGCCGTGCTCTTCGAGGCGCTCACAAAGATCCCGCCGTTCGAGGGCGACTCCGCTGAGGATGTGATCCGGAAGATACTCGAGGAACCCGTGGCCCCGCCGAGCAAGATCAATCCCGCCATCCACCGGGATATCGAAGCCATCCTTCTCAAGGCGCTGCACAAGGAGCCCGCCAAGCGCTACCAGAGCGCGGCCGAGCTGGCCGCCGATATCCAGCGGTATCTGGACGCGGAGACCGTCATGGCCACGCAGAAGAAGGGACTGGGCAACGTGATGGACAGGGTGTCCACGACCTTCAGACGACGCAAGCATCACGTACGGGTAGCCGTCTGGATGTTCGTGGTGATCCTCGTCGCGCTCGTCGCGGCCGAGTACTTCCTCAAATGGCCCGGCATCGCAGGAGTCTTCGGCCGCTAGAATACTGAGCAAGGGCAAACTCTAAATTCATTTCGAGTTTTTCCGGCTTCCGTTATGTAACCACTGAACGCACCGAAGACACTGAAAGATGAGGACAGAATTGACGATTGCGGTGTCTTCAGTGTCTTCTGTGGTTTCCTATGCGGCTTCAGTGTCTTCGGTGGTTGGTTCGGCCCCCTCGGGGTTGGCGCGAACTACGCCGTAATCCCGCCTCGTCGATGCGGTCTGCGAAGGGCGGAGCCGACTCGCTGCCTCCGTATGCTCCGGATTTCGGATTCGGCCCTGGATTCTGAAATCCGCATTCCAGAATCTGAAATCTAAAATCCGTCGTTCTATTTCACCGGGATCACCTTCTCGGTGAAATGGATGGCGTAGCATTTCTCCAGTTCCGCGAGGATCGGTCTGTAGATGTGTGGCGCGAGCGGGATGACGACGCCCGTGTCGCGCAGTCGGCCCTCCAGGACCATCTTCACTCCCATGGCCGCTGGCAGGCCGACCGTCCGGGCCATCGCCGAATCGCCGCCGGGCACGCCGAAGTCGATCAGGGTGGCGACGATCTTCTCTTCCTTGCCGTCGGGGTAAGCGGCATGGAACTCGTGGCGCAGAATGATCATGTCGCGCTCGCCTTCCGCGTACTGCAGCTTCTCAAGCATGACCTTCTCGATGATGTCGAGGGGCGAGCCGGTCTCGAGCGGCAACGGCGATTCCGAGAAGAGACCGAGCCACTCGATCCGCGTAAGGATGTCGGAACCGCCTGCGAGTCCGACGGCCTTGGCCGTACGGTCACGCGCATCCTTTGCCGAGGAGGCCGGCGGCGGGGCGGACCACGCGGTCCCCTGGGCGAGCGCGGCGGTCAGGTCGCAGAACCGCTTGCTCTTCAGGCCGGGGACCGGTTTGTCTTCGAGCCAGCCGACATCGATCAGTTTCTTGAGCGTCGGACACCAGCCGGTGTTGCGCAGCGTCCCGCGCAGCATAGTCTCGGTCGATTTCACCCCGTAGAGCTCGATGTAGGGGAGCGAATTCCGGTTCGGATAGGCCTCGAACTTGCCGAGGCCCTCGACGTCGAGCGTGATGTACTTCTCGAAGAGCTCTTTGGCGGCGATCAATGTCTCCTTTCCCTGCCAGAGGAACTGAGCGGAGTTCTTCCCGGCCAGGAGGACGCCGCGCGGGCTCCATGAGAACTTGTATCCGTATGGATTGGTGTTGGCCTCCGGGGCGGGGAGACCGCCGCAATAGGAGATGAACCCTTTGATCCTGCCGCCCCGGGATTCAACCTGGTGGATGGTCTTCATCGCGGACATATGGTCGATGCCAGGATCG
>JAVHLO010000186.1 GCA_031082105.1 Planctomycetota bacterium | reverse complement strand
TATACCGAGGGCGAGCGCGGTGGGATAGGAGATTCGCGGCCGCGGGTTGAACCCTTCGGAGCACTCGACAGGAATACCGCTCCGGCGTACCGCCCGTTCTATCGTCCGCATCAGGTCATGGTGCGAGATGAAACGCAGCTTGCCGGTCTTGGCAAGTCGGATGCGAAAGGTGAATTTCTGCGTCTATTTGCCTTCCTTTATCCTCTCGAACTCCGCATCCTGAGTATTGCGGTGCATATCGAGCATGCCCTCGAGTTCGTCGCGCGTGGGGCCAATGCGGACTCGCTCGAACTCCTCGTCCGCGGCGCCGGACCGGTCGCCGGTGTACTGGTCGATCTCCCCCCGCGTGCCCTGCGAGCTGCTGATGATCCGGGGAGTGATGAAGAAGAACATGTACTCGGTCTCACGCCTCTTGCCTTCGACGGCGAAAAGGTACTTGCCGATCCAGGGAATGTCGCTGAGGAATGGTATCTTCCGTTCGGACGCTTCCTCGCTCTCGCGGATAAGGCCGCCGAGGACGACCGTCAGGCCGGTCTCCATGATGAGCCTTGTGACGAGCACCGCATCGCGCGTGTGCGGCAACTGCACGAGGTACGTCTGTCCCGCGTCTTCGTACTCGTTCATTATGACCAGAGCGGTGTTCCTGGGGATGACTTCCATCATGATCTTGTCCGTGCCGTCGATGATGTGCGGGATGATCATGAGCTGGAAGCCCGTCTCAAGCGTGTCCGTGGAAACGCTCGTGATCGGCGCGGCGCCGGCCTGCTGCGTTACCGTGACGGAGCTGATGTACTCCTGCTGGTCGCCGACATAGATGGTCGCTTCCTGCCCGTTGATGACGACGACTGAAGGCGACTGCCTGACCATCGTCTGGTCGTCTCTGCGATAGAGGCGGAGGATGGCGTCGGCCATGTAGTTTGTGAGGTAGGTCGGGTTGACTCCGCCGGTCTGCGGGGCGTCAATGCCGAACGGGAAGTCGGAGTTGATTGCCGCCTCGCTGATTCGCGTTGTCATTGCCCCGGTCGTCGGGTTCGTGTCGTCACCCACGTAGGAGCCGCTCCCGGCCAGGTACGTCCAATCGAGCCCCAATTCCTGGAGCTTGGCGTTCGTCGTGCTGAGGTACTTGACCTCGACGAGCACCTGGCGCGGCTCGACATCGAGCTTCGCGATGAGCTTCTCGATCTTGTCGAGCACCGGTTTGATGTCGGTGATCACGAGCGTATTGGTCTTGATGTCGTATTCGAGGCTGCCCAACGCCTTTCCGCTCTTGGGTTCCTTTGACAGGGCGTTGCGCAGCATGTTGAGCAGCGTGAATTCCTTGATCGCGTCGCCCGTGGCCTTGGGTCCGCCCAAAGCGTAGGTGGTCTTGATCGTCGCCTTGAAGGTTGAAGGGGGACGGACGTATTTCAGCGTGTACATCCGCGTCTCCATCTGGTCGAGCAGCTTGCTGGCGCTGACGACGCGTATGATATCGTGCGCCTCTTCGACGCACATGAACCCCGCCGACTTCACAACGGCCTCGAGCGCGTCCTTCCACGGCACGTCGGAGAGCCGCATCGTGATATTGGTCTTCGAGGCGGCGACTTCGGGGGAGATGATGATGTTGACCCCCGCCTTGGCCGCGATGAGCGAAATGAGTCTTGTCAGATCGGCGGCTACGAAGTCCATGTCCACGCGGGGCAGGCTCTTCACATGGATGAGCTGAGCGGTGATTTCGTCGGCCTCGCAGCCCGTGAGTTTCATGATTGTCGTCAGGGTGTCTCTCCAGCCGAGGTCCGTGACTTCGACGGTCACCTTGGCGTCCTTCGCGGCCTCGTCAACAATCACGATGTTGACGCCGCTTCGCTCGGTCAGGTATTTGAGGACATCGGGCAGTGGCGCGTCCTGCCAGGTCTCTGTCAGCCTGGCCTCAACGCCGGGCACCTCTTCCCCGTTCTGTGCGACCGCGGGGGACGGAATGAGCGTGACGCTTGCGGCAGTCAACACGACAAGCGCGCCGAAACACAACCGCCAACTTGCACTGACCGACATGTTTCTCCTCCTCAGTAGAAATCGACACCAGCCGGCGTCCGCAAAAAGACGCCGGACCTTTCCAGACCGCCGGACTATCTGCTCTGTCTCGGTCGCAAACGCGGCGGGAATCTCATTTCTTCTTGGTCGTCTTACCCTGAAGACCCATATCTGTGAATCGCTTGAGGCACGTATCCGCCTCCTCCTTGGATACGTCTCTGAGCACAGGCACAATCACTTTCTTTGCCTGTTCACGCGCTTCGGCGAGCGAGCAGCCTCGGACCTCAGCGAGCACCTTCGCGGCCTGCTCCTGTTTCTCCTTGGCGCCTATGCGGTTGAGGAACACGCTGTATTGCATATCACCGCTGTCGGCATCTGCTGGCGCCTTCTTCGGGGGTTTGGCCGGGGCAGTCTTGGCCGGAGGCGCTTGCTCCTCTTCAGGCTCCTCCGCCGGTTCGGCCTTGGGAGGCGCGGCAGCCTTTGCGGCCGGTTTGGCGGGCGCAGCCGGGGCCTTCGCTGCGGCCTTGGGCGGCTCCTTGCCTTTCTTCGGCGCCGGCTTTGGTGGCTCCTCGGGCTCAGGCTCTTCGAGAGGCACGACTTCCATATCCGGTTCCGTCAGGTCGATGACCTCTTCTATCTCGGCGATGGGCTCCTCGGCCGGCTCTTCCAGGGCCACGACCTCTTCGACCTCCTGGATCTCCTCGACCTCGGCTATCTCTTCGATCGGTTCGATCTCCTCTTCCAGCTCGAGTTCGACCTCGGGTTCAGGGGCCTTTGCAAGCTTCCTGCCGCCTTTCGCTGCTTCCTTGCCCTTTGGCGCAGGTTTCGGTTCTTCTTTGTGCCTGGCCGAAACAGGGGCCTTTCCCTTTGGAGCAGCTGTCGCGGGAGGCGCCGCCGGGGCGGCCGCCCTTGCCGGCGCGGGCGCAGCCGCGCGAGCAGGCGCAGGAACAGGGGCCGGTGCCGGGGCGGCAGCCGGCTCCGGAGCCGCAGGTTCCGGCTTCAGCGTGGGTCGGCCAATCGGCCTGAAAACAAACGTCTCGCCACAGCCCGGACAAACGATCGCGTTCCCGGCCCACTGGAAGTTGATGCACTTCACAACCTCGCCCTCCGGTGTGGAGGCGAACGACGGCTGGAACGGCCAGAGGACGTGCGGGATGTCCTTGGGCAAATGCGGAGAAACGGTGAACTCAATGCCCAGCTTCGAAAGCTCGATGAGACTCGACCTGATGGAGCGAATGTCGCCCTTGGACATCCGGCGCAGGAAGACGACCGGGCAGCTCTTCAATATCTGCTCCGCGACTTCCTGCTCGAATCTGAAATAGCGCGCGAACTCCGTCGCCGCCTCCTCAAGGCCGATGTCGGGTGTGTAGGTGAGGATTACGTTGTATTCGATACCTAGTGCACGCGTTTGAGTGCCTGGCATTCCTGCAATCCCCGAATGCGAGAACAGCAACTACTACAGTCAATTAGGGGAAAAGTTTACCATTCAGGCCACGCTTTGTCAAGAAAAAAGGCGGACGAATTATCATTGCCGTCAGGCAGGGGAACCCCCAGCCGGGATTATGCGCGGGTCCACGGAATGACATATTCTGGCTGTTTCATGCATACCCGGGCTAGACCCGTGGCTACAGCCAGCCTGCACGGCGGTACCAATCGGCAGTATCCATGAAACCCTGGCTAAGAGCGACCTGACATCGGAAGCCGAGCAGTTCCGCGGCCCTCGCGCCGGAACATACCCAGGCGTCCTGAGTCATCTCGATCGCCTTCGCCTCATCGAAGATGACGGGTATCCCCGCGAATCGCGAGAAACACTGCACGACGCGTCCCGCAAATCGAACGGCCTTTCGCGGCACCTCGACGGTGCGCGCGCGGGGATTGACGGCCAGTCGTATTGCCTCCGCGAGCTCGCGCCAGGTGACGGCTTGGGGGCTCCCCACGAGGATCGTCTTGCCAATCGCGGCATCACAGTCCGTACACTGGCGCACCGCGCGCGTGAGGTCGGCCACGTGGATCAGCGTGAAGCGGCCGGCGCCGGCGACGATGGGCACCACGCCCAGCTTCGCCATGCGGAAGAAAGCGAGGTTCTCGCGATCACCTGGGCCATAGACGGCGGGAGGCCGGAGAATCGTATACGCGAGCCCCGCGCCCGCGGTCCGTAGCTCGTCCTCGCCGGCAAGCTTGCTCCGGCCGTAGGGCGTGAGCGGATGACAGTAGGAGTCCTCGACCAGCGTGTCGCGGCGGCCACACGGGCCCATGGCGGACAGGCTGCTGACATAGACGAACCGGCGCGGCGGATTGCACGTCTCCACGCAGGCCTCGACGAGCCGCCGTGTCCCCAGGCGGTTCACCCGCGTGAAGACACCAGGGCTCAGTGCCTTCGTAAGGCCTGCCAGGTGGAATACGATCTCGGCGTCATCGACCGCAATCCGGAGCGATTCCCTGTCGAGCAGGTCACCGACGACAGGACGTATCCCGCGCGTTCCCGCCACAGACAGGCGGCGTTCATCCCGGACGAGGCATATCACCTCGTGGCCGTCTTGCGCGAGCCCGGTCGCAAGATGGCGGCCGATGAAGCCCGTCGCGCCTGTTACGAGGATTCTCATGGGTCGGGTACTGCAGAGAGAGAATTGCTGATTGAACCTTGGCATCCAGTTGCGAGGTCTGCCGTCCTCGCATGGACACGGGACAGTCAAGACCTCACGAACGACCCGGCTCGGGGGAAGCTCCTCCGTCACTTTCCCCGGCGGCCGCGTTTAGACTGCGGAGCCAGCCGTCGCACGTTTCCGTCCCGGACAGTCAGGCCGATCTTGTCGAAATGCTCGAGCAGGGGGACCACGAACTTGCGTGACGTGCCCACCGCGTCGCGGAAGGCCGCAGTGACCAGCTCGCCGCCGGCGGCAATCATCGATTCCAGTTGTGTCCTGGCCGACTCGATCGTACGGCTATGGAACATGATGTCGGGCGAGACAGACACGAGCGCGCCGATCTGCAGGAGGAAGTTGATGACGCTTTGAAGCCGGGCCGGTTCCGTCTTCAAGGATGCCGCGAGCTCTTCGAGGCTAGGCGGGGAGTATTTTGCCTCTTCAAACACCCGCTCGGCCTCTGCGGCCAGCCACCGCTGTTCTTCAGTCAGGACGACCTTGTGCGCCGAAAGCCTGTACAAATCGCGCTCGCGTGCGACAGCGCCTCTCTCGATGGACTTGTTCAATACCAATCGGAGCAGTTCGGGATCGATCGGCATCCTTCGCCTGAGCTCGGCCTCCGAAAAACCAACCGCGAGCCGCGATGCTGCATGGAGCTTCGCCAATGTCTCGCGAAGCGTGGCCGCAAGCGTGTCGATAGATGCCGAATGGACATACCGCGAAGATTCCTCAAGCCTTGCGAGTTTGCCGGATGCGATCAGCCGGGTCAGACAGGACTCGGCGATCTGCCGCGGGACAACGGCGGCCGCCTCGATCTGCGGTAGGGAAGCGGGGGCCGTGCCGGCACGCCGCGTGGCAAACTCGATTCTTGACTCCGGATCATCCATGGCGGCCACGCCGAGCCGGAGCAGTTCGTTCAATTCCGGTTTCAAACGTTTGGCGCGCGTCGTGCCGCAAGCGATGATCCGTCCGCCGCCGAGCGTCATCATCGGCGATTGGAGCCGGATGATGAAGCGGTCGCCGTAGGCCGCTACGAACGGCTCCTCGGCAACGAACTGCGCCAGGCCCTCCTCCCCGGGTTGCATCACCTGGGCCTCCAGCAACACGATGCGGCCCAGCACCTCCGCGGTGCCGACATGGAATCTCACCGGGGTGCGATTGCGGAGTTCGCCCTTGTGGTCGGGCGAATAGCGAAGGAGGGCTTCCGCCGTCGTCGCAGGTTTCAGCAGGCCGGGCGACGCGACGACATTGCCGCGCTGGACCAGGTCGTGCTGTATGTCGGCCAGGTTGACCGCTGCACTGTGGCCGCTGCGGATGATGTCGACATCCGACTTGTAAGCCTGCAGTCCGCGAACACGCGACCTTAATCCCTGCGGCATCACCTCGACCGGATCACCGACCTTCAAGCAGCCATCGATCGGCACGCCGGTGACAATTGTCCCGAAACCGCGGGCCGAAAATACCCGCTGGATGGGCATGCGGAATACGCCTTCGGCCCCATGCGGCACGGTGTCCTTGAGCAGCTCGTGCAGGGCATCCAGAAGCCCGTCTATGCCTTCTCCAGTGATGCAGCTCACGCGCACCGTTCGCGCATTCTCCAGGAACGTGCCCTGGACTGCCGCCCGGATGTCCTCCTCCACGAGATCGAGCATGTCTCGCTCGACGACGTCAATTTTATTCATGACGATGAGCCCATGTCGAATGCCCAGGAGTCTCATGATGTTCAGGTGCTCCCGGGTCTGTGGCATGACCCCGTCGTCCGCGGCTACCACGAGCAGCACAAGGTCGATGGACGTCGCGCCAGCCACCATGTTCTTCACGAACTTCTCGTGGCCCGGGACGTCTATTATCCCGATGCGCTGTCCTCCCCGTAGAACGAGGGGCGCAAACCCGAGGTCAATGGTCATGCCGCGCTCCTGTTCCTCGGGAAGGCGGTCCGGGTCGATGCCCGTGAGGCGCTTGACGAGGGCGGATTTGCCGTGATCGATGTGGCCGGCCGTGCCGATGATCACGTTGAATATCGGATTCGTGTCTTGGTTGATGGACATGGCGCATAGAGTAGCACTTTGCGGCACGGCGTTCAAGAAAGAGAAGCGCATGCCTGCGGGCAATGCTTGAATCTCAGACCGGCAGGGTGTATAATAGCAGTCACGACACCGGCCCGATTTGCGGTGGGAT
>JAVHLO010000185.1 GCA_031082105.1 Planctomycetota bacterium | reverse complement strand
GTTGAACAGCCGCTCCAGCGTGTACGCGCGGTCGGCGATCTCCCAGAGCTGTTGCGGTGTGAACTTCAGCCCGGTGTTGAGCTCGATGAGCTTCGCAAACTGGTCGAAGTCGATCATGTTCGGGCTGAGGAACTGCGTATGGAACTTGCACACGCCCAGGCAGTCCACGAGCATGTAACACATCTCGTGCCACTGCACCATGCGCGGTTTCCCGTCGTACGAGGTGTAGTCGGAGGAGAGCTTTCCCTCGTAGGGAGTCGGGTACCTGTAGATCTTGTCGAGCACGCTTACGGGCAGGTGGTACAGGTCGATGGCCGGCCGGCTGCGCAGGTGGTCGGAGCCCCGCGAGCCGGTAGCGATCCCCAGCGCAAGCGCGGGGGTCGGGCGCTCGTCCGAATGGAGGTTGCTCATGCCCTTGACGTGGATGCAGTATTTCGCGGACTCCTTGCCGAGTTTCGCGATCGCGCGCAGCGGCCCTTCCGCAAGCACGTCGCCGATATCTTTGCGCAGCGCGATTTTTTCGATCGTGCGCAGGACGGCTTCGTCGTTGCCCCATTCGAGCTTGGTCCCGCCGGTGTCCTTGTCGGTGATGATCCCCTTCTCGTAGAGCTCCATCGCCCAGGCGATGAGGCTGCCCGTCTCGAGCGTGTCGATACCGTACTTGTTGACGAGGTGGTTTCCGGCGAGCACGGTGTTCATGTTATTGCACCCGACCTCAGCGCCGAACGCGCCCTGGCTGGTGTATTCGGGTCCCTGCCCGTACTGGCCGGCGAATTCGCCTTCCTTGATGATGTACTTGCCGCGGCAGTGGAGGACGCAGCCGAAGCAGCCGCTGGTGCCGATCGCGGTCTCGTCGAGGTTCTCGCACTCGATGTTCGTCCCGCTGACAAGCTGGTTGAGCTGGAAGTTTCTGGTCCGGACGATGCCGGTGCTGTTTGTGACGCCGTAGATGAAGAGCGTCCCCCAGCGCTGCATGATCTGGCCGAACTTGGTGGAGCCGATGTGGTCGGTAAGCTCCTTGTTGTACTTGAGCGCTTCTTCGGGGTGGGCGATCTTGATGTCCATTGTGCCTCGGACCGCGATCGCCTTGAGGTTCTTCGAGCCCATGACGGCGCCCATGCCGCTCCGACCGCCCGCGTTTTTGTAACCGGTGCGGACGTTGGCGAACCGGACCAGGTTCTCACCGGCCTGACCGATGCACATGACCTGGACCTCGGGGTCGTTCAGCTCGTCGCGGATGATCTGTTGCGTCTCGAAGGTATCGCTGCCCCAGACTCCGGCGCCGTCGCGGAACTCGATCTCGCCGTCGTGGATCCACAGGTAGGCCGGTTTGTCGGCCTTGCCCTTGATGACGAGGTGATCGAACCCGGCCCAGCGCATCTCGGGTCCGAAGAACCCGCCCATGTTGCAGCTCCCGACGTAGCCGGTAAGCGGCGATTTGCCGGCGACGTGCGTGCGAGCGGAGGCCGATGCGAGCGTCCCGACGAGCAGTCCTGCGGAGACGAGCAGCGCGTTGCCGGGCCCCAGCGGGTCCGTGCCCTGCTCGATGTGGTTGTGCAACAGGTACGCGTCGATCCCTCTTCCGCCGAGGTACATCTTCCTCATCTCGAGCGGGATTGGCGCGACCCGCGCTTTTCTTGCGGTCAAATCGATGTAGGCGATCTTGCGGTTCAGTGCCATTTGAGGTTCTCAACCCAAAAATGACCTATTGCGCTCATTAAACGCGTGCTTGTCCACGGATGACACGGATTTCACAGATTCAGGATTCCAATCTACTGCGAATCCATTGGTGTTTCCCTGCGCCCACGCCAACCCGGCCTATTCCTGAATGCCCTGCAAACGCGCGTCTACATGTCATTGCGAGCGGCAGCGAAGCAATCGCCAAAACCTCTTGTGTCGGAGGGGAGAAGATTGCTTCGCTGCCGCTCGCAATGACAGTCTGTCGACCTTCTCCCTGGACACGTGAACAATCCGGGCCAAGTCTTCTACTTGCCGCCGGTCAGCTTCTCCCAGACTGGTCCGCGGATCTTGGCGGTATCGGGATACGGCCAGGATATGCGCCATTCCATCTTGCACTTGGGACAAGCGTCCTTCGTCGCGCCCTGGGCCACGTAAAAACGCTCGAAGCAGTTAAGGCACCGGACCTCACCGTGTCGTTCCTTCGTCTTCTGCGCCATTGTCATTCCTCCATATTCGTCGCGTGTTGTTGCGTTGTGGACGTGGAGTATATTAAAGGCCGACCGACTTGTCAAGGATGAAGAAACCCCGGGAAGCGGCGCGTCGCGGCTATCGCGTCGTGCGCTCTAGTGCGAGGGGGGCGTTTCACTGCCGCGCGCGCCGGCGTGTGCAGAGGAATGCGAGAGCCAGCGTGAACAGAATCGGACCGAATCGGGAAGGCCACGCGAGTGTCCGCGTGCCGGTGGTGACGAAGCATCCGCCTCCCCCTGCGCCGCCGCCGTGGTCTCCGCCGGACGAAGCCGCAGGATCGCGCCAGAGCTGGCCGAAGACGTCCTGCGTCCCGCCGTTGTCCTGGCAGATGAGGATCACGAACCCGCCGGCGCTCTCGCGGTAGCCCGCCCCGCCCCAGCCCGGCTGCGTGGCCCAGACCACGACGCCGTTGGCCGTCCAACTGGGATTTCCGGCGACATCGATCCGCTGACCCCATATCTGCTGGATTCCGACGTCCTGTATCCACACTATGACGACATCTCCCCCTGTCATTTCTACCACTGCGCCGCTGGTCTGTTCGGTCGGACCGGTTGCGATGGGGATGCCGTCGATCGCCCACTGCACCGCGCCGGCCAAGCTGACCCGCTGGGCGTAGATGTCGTTGTCCGCGCCGTTACGGAAATCCTGCCACACTGCGAAGACCCCGCCGGAACCGTCGGACGCGATCCGGACCGACTGCTGGTCGCCGGCCTGGCTGCAGACGGTCTGAAGCCAACTCAGCACGCCGGCCGCATTGACCCGCGCCACCTGCGTGTTCCGGTCCGCCCCGCTCGAGTCGGTCCAGCCGACGATTATCCCGCCTTGCAGGTCGCTGCAGTAGTAGGATATCCCCGCGGCGTTCGACCAGTCCATTTCCTGGTCGCCCGGCGCCGCACAGACCGCCACGCCGTCGAGCGCCCACTGCACCGCGCCCGCGCCGTCAATACGCTGCGCGTAGATGTCGTAGTTGCCGTTCCGCCAATCGGACCACACGACCACGACGCCGTCGGCCGCATCGCGGACGATGCCGACCCGTTCCTGGTTGTTCACCGCGGCGCAGGTCGGGACGCCGTTCGCCACCCATTGTGCGACCCCGGCCGCGTTCATCCGTTGCACGTAAATATCGCTGTCCGCGCCCCCACCGCCCCGCATATCGGTCCACGCAATGAACACACCGCCGAGGCCGTCAACCACGGCAACCACATTCTGCTGGTCGAAACCGTCGTTGCAAACGACCTGACCGTTGGCGGCCCATTGCGGGATGCCGTTCGCATTAAGCCGTTGTGCGTAGATATCGTCGTTGCCCGCGCGTCGGTCGTGCCACGCGATGATCGTGCCGGTCCCGCCGTCGCGAACGACGACAGGGGTGGATTGGTTTCCGCCCGCGTTGCAGACCGTGACGCCCGCACCCCACAGAACGTTGCCGGACTGGTCGAGCCGCTGCGCATAGATGTCGTTATTGCCGGTCTGGTTGCCCATCCAGACGATGACGTGGCAGCCCGCGGCGTCTTCCACGCCGTTGACGAAGACCTGTTGCCCCGGCCCGGTCGCGATCGGCACCGGGTCGGGTACCCACTGCGGGATCGGATCCGCGTACGCCGGACACGCGTAGAAGACCGCGATCAGCGCAATGACCGCGAACCACTTTTGCGAATCCATTGTCGCTGCCTCCAAAACAAGCCGCTCTCATCCATTCCGTCCGTCCGAAGCCTATGAATGAACCACAGAGAACAGAGATCCCGGCGTAGCGTAGCCGCAACCAAATGTGTAAGAAAAGGAGATGAGAAGATCGGGGGGATATGGAGATGTTTTCCGAAGCTCTTGGACACCGAATGCTCATCTCCCCATCTCAGTTTGTCTCCATATCTCCTTTCCTACACCCCAGAGACAATCTTGCCACAAGAGCAGGATCTTGCTGAGTCGTAGTACGGAAGACGCTGAAAGAAGAAACAGACGGGTCGGGTTACAGGGAGTAGTGTATCAGGAATCCGCCTGCGCTGCAAGAGGAATAAGGAATGTACAGAGGTCGTGTCTACGGCAATGAACCGCCGCGGCGCCGGTACGTTCAAATATGACGACGGCGGGCGAGGGGAGGTGGCGGCCGGCCTTGTGGCGTCTTTCATGTTTGTCGAGAACACCTGCTATGATGCCGCCTGTTTGGCCCTGCAAGGGCGAGACATTGGGTATGGCGCCCTTTCAGGGCTTAGCGAAAATCGGCGCTCGGATTCCCAGGGCTGCGCCCTGGGCTGATATGTCCTGCCCCTGTGGGGCAATTGGTGTCTTCGGTGGCGCCTCTCGAGAATCCTGAAGAGTCGTCCGGTCCACACTACTCACGAACCTTCGGCGAAGGCCGACAGTTTGTAGCGGCTCCGTCAGGTGCTCGATTGGCCAACGCCCCACGGCTATTCAGGTTGCTCCCCTTCGGGGAGCAACCTGAAGAAGCGCGACTGCCCGGCAGGGGCGCGCCGTGGGTAGCCGTGGTTTTTTCGCCGCAGCGGATAGCCCACGGATCAAAGAGAGCGTGAAACGCACGCCGACCCCGCAGGGGTCGAACAGCCCCGGACAAGAATTCCCACGGTTCGCAGGTCCGAGAATATCCATCACAATCGCCCACAGTCCGCCGCGGCGCACCGGCAAGCCGTTTGTCTTGACTTCCTTCCTCGTCGATGGTAGATTAACATTGAAGCGTCCTTGTCGTGTCGGGGCGGCTGACTCCGGCCCCTTCAACCACGGAAGAGTCCGGCGCAGCAGGGCCGTAGCCGAAACGACTCAAGGGCCGCCGAGGCGCGAACCACAGCACGGAGATCGGCCTCGATATCCCGGCCGATTCCTCTGTGTCTCCGTGCCTCCGTGGCGAAAAGGACTCCCTGGAACCGATCAGGCAAGTACTATGATGCACGACGTTCTGATAATCGGCGGCGGGCCGGGCGGGCTGGCCGCGGCGATCTATTCGACCCGCGCGGGCGCAAAGACACTCCTCATCGACCGCGTCGGGCCCGGCGGCCAGGCCGCAATGACCGAAAAGATCGAAAACTACCCCGGCTTCCCGCAGGGGATAGGCGGGCTCGAGCTCACGGACGCAATGGCCGAGCAGGCGAAAAAGTTCGGGCTGAAGATCGAGAGCGGGGACGTCGCGTCCATCGCGCGCGGACCCGAAAGGGGATTCACCATCACCACCCGCGGCGAGTCGTTTCAGGGGCTCGCGGTCGTGCTTGCCTGCGGCAGCGTTCACAAGCACCTCGGCGTGCCCGGCGAGGACAAGTTCTTCGGCCGTGGCGTCCATTATTGCGCCACCTGCGACGGCCCGTTCTATAAGAACAAGCACGTCGCCGTCGTCGGCGGCGGCGACAGCGCGATCGAGGAGGCATTGTTCCTCTCCAAGTTCGCAAGCAAGATCACGCTCGTTCACAGGCGCGACTCCCTGCGCGCCACACGCATCCTCCAGGACCGGATCCAGTCCAATCCGAAAGCGGGTTTCCTCTGGAACTCCGAGGTCGCCGAGATCCTCGGCGAAAACTCCGTCAACGCCGTGAAAATAAAGAACCGCGCCTCCGGCGAGACGAGCGTGCATGCCGTCGACGGCGTGTTCGTCTTCGCGGGGCTTCTTCCGGACACGGGTTTCCTGCGCGGGTTCATCGAGCTTGACAAGGACGGCTACATCGTGACCGACGACGAGATGCGCGCGTCCGTGCCGGGCATCTTCGCCTGCGGCGACGCGCGCAAGAAACCGCTCCGCCAGGTCATCACCGCCTGCGGCGACGGCGCCGTCGCCGGCGTCTTCGCCGCGCGGTTCGCGGAGGAGGCAGGACGGAGTACGTAGTTCGGAATGACAGGCTGCCGCTGCGTTTCCTCGATTCGTGAATGGGGCGGGGCGGTGAAGCAGATTTTCGACCCCGAGCGCATTGTTGGAGGCCACAGAAGGCCACAGAAACACACAGAAACGAAAGCGAGAACGCAAGAAATCGAAGAGGATCAAGAAGACCGTCAAACGAGTCTCTTGAATCACACTTGCTTCTTTCCGTGTCCTTCTGTGCGTTTCCGTGTGATTCTGTGGCTCGCGAACAGAGGCGGCAGGGTTTAGAATTCCATTTCCGCTTCTGTGGGCTTGGGTTCTTGGTCCGCCGTCCGCAGGGAGCCGCTCGTTTGAGGAGGGAAACAATGCGTACCAGGCCCGACAAGGAATCCGGCCTCGCGCTCGTGCTTGTCCTCATGGTGCTCGCGGCGCTCGTCGCCGTCGCCACGCCTTTCCTCGTCTCGATGGTCCAGCACGAGAGCTCCAGCCGGAACTATCTCGACAACGTCAAGGCCCGGATCGCCGCCGAGAACGCGCGCAACGCCGGTATAGTCTCCATGATGCGCACACACGAGTCGTTCGAGATCGGCAGTGGCGCCGCCGCGCCGTTCGACGACCCGGAGGTCGATACGCTCGACGAGATCGGCGTCAGCAAGGACGACATCGGCCTGCCCAAGGATGCCGTGACACTCGACTCTCGCGGCCTGATGTGGGACGCGCACGCGGAGGACGAACAGGGGAAGATAAACCTCCGGACCGCGCCGCGGCACGTGGTCGAGAACCTGCTGAAGATTGTGGACCCGAAAACGGCCCCGCTCGAAAAGTACAC
>JAVHLO010000184.1:2873-6863 GCA_031082105.1 Planctomycetota bacterium | reverse complement strand
TCCGGGTTGACAAGATCTTGAATGCTGTTTCAGATCTTGTGGACTCAGGATCCTAGCGGTCCGGTTCGCATTCCTCGACGGCCGTTGTCACGAAGCAGACCCCGCCTCCGCCTCCTCCGCCGCCTCCTCCGGACGACACCGAGGCGAACACGAACGACTGGGTCGCCCACTCGGTATTGCCGAACGCGCCCATGTCCACGCGGCCGCCGTTGGGGTTCGGTTCAGCCGCGAACTCCGTGGCGGGATCACCCTTGTCTATCGTGGGCGAGCCCTGCTCCGGCCTGAAGTCGTTGCCCGGTTCGTCGACGAACAGCGGGTCCTCGCTGATGCCGTTCGGTCCGACCGTGACGTTGTTGGAGTACGCGCCGGCATCGTTGTTGAAGACATCGTTGTAGTCGGCGTCCACCGTCTGCGGGTTCGGGTTCGAATCGAAGATGCCCCAGCCGTCGTTGCGGACTATGATGCTGTTGCGGACGCGGACCGCGCCGTTGTACGACACGTTGATCCCGTTGCCGTGGTTGTGGACGATTGTGAGCAGATCGATATGCGGCGGGTTGACCGGGTCATCGGGCCCGAGCCGGACGACATCGACCCCGTGCCCGTTTATTCCGTAGACGAGGACATTGTGAATCCGGACATGTCCGGTGCACCCTTCCTGCACTTCGATCTGGATACCGCACTGTGCGCCGCCCTCGGTCACAGGGTCTGAGCCGGTGATGCCGAGGTTCCAGACGTTCGCAGTGCCGTTTCCGGTCAGGATACGCAGGACTGCGGCGACGTTGCCGGTTCCCCTGAGCGTGGTGAGTTGCGGTCCCTGGCCGCGGACATTGACGCCGTTCGGCACCTCGAGCGGCTCGGTGATATCGAAGACGTGCGTTCCGAGCACGACGGTATCACCCGGCTGGGCCGCGTCGAGCGCCGCCTGGATGGTTGGGTAACTGGTCTGGCCGATCGTGACAAGCGGCGCGGGGGTCACTCCGCCCTTGTACACGCCGGTGCTGAGGGTCCCGTTGCCGTCGACCGCGAAGAGCATGAGGTCGTACGACACGTAGTTCTGGAGCGGGAAGCCTTCGCGCTCGATCATCTGGCCGGGCGCCCAGGGCGCGACCGGGAATGACCAGGACTGGTTTTCCGGCCAATCCGGCGCCTGGACGGAGAGCCGGTAGTACACGCGGTATCCGGTGGTCGTCCACGACGGGCTGGCGACCCAGGTCATGAAAATCCGCTGATCGCCCGGGTACGCGTGGAAATCGGTCGGCGGCGCCGGCGCGGGCGGGGCCTGGTTCACCCAGAAATGCTCGACGATCGACCATTGCGACGCGGCGCTCATCGTATCGCGCGCCCGGACGCGGTAGAAGACGTGAGAATCGTTCGGCACGAAGACCGAGTAGGAATTCGTTGCGCACGAATTCACGGGGGCGTTGTGTTCTTCGAGGTTTGCGTCGCTGCCTATCAGCATCTGGATATCGTACGTGACGGCCTGCCCGTCGGGGTCGACCACGGATTCCCAGGTGATGGTCTGGTTGTTGTTGTCAAGGTTGACGCCGCCGACAGGCGCAAGCGGCGCGGGCGTAGGCGGGGCCGAATTGTCGCTTCTGAAACAGTAGACCTTGCCGCTGAAGGTGGCGAGCATGACCCGGCCGTTGGTCAGCGCGGGCGACGTGTGGAAATTATCCGGCTTGCCGTCAGGCAGGTTCGGGGTCGTGAATTCCGCCACGATCTGAGGCGCCGGCAGGGGCGGGTCGCCCGCGGGCGGACCGACCGGCGCGCTGATCTGGAAGACCATTGCCTTGTTCGCTATGGCCGTGTAGAGATAGTCGCCGGAGACGGCCGGCGAGGGGCACATACCCGTGGGTTCTACGGTGGCCCCCGCGTAGAGCACACTGTACCTCCATTGGTGCAGAAGCTGGGTTCCGTTCCACTCGACTGCGGTCAGGACGAAGAGGTGCGATCCGGCGACGAGCCGGTGCTGCACGAAGATCATGTTGCCCGAAACGGCCGGCGAGCCCGGCGCGGCCGGCACCGGACGGTAGTTCGAGGGGTACGGCAGCAAATACTGGATCTGGTACGCGGTGTCCGGATTGGTCACGCCTGTGTAGTTCGACGCAAGGAGGAGCGAGGTGGGCGAGGTCACGCTCGCCACCCTGTATGTGGTCGGGTCGCCGGCGACCGTGAACGCGCAGCCGGCCAGCGCCGCAGCGGTCCACGACGTGCCGTTCCCGGTCACCGCGTTGCTTCCCTGCGTCACTGCAACGCTGCCCGTCGAGTAGGGCGCCGCGATTTCAGCGCCGGTCTCAGGGTTCCACACATGCACCGAATGATCCTCTTCGCCGGGCGCGAACACGACCCCGAACGGCGTGACAACCGCGCCCGAATAGCCGAAGCTGCCGAGCGTATCGACCCTGTGGAGTTCCTGAAGGTCCGCGGAGAACGACCGCATCGCGCCGTCGTTCGAACCGCAGACCACTGTCGTTCCCGCGATCGCCGGCGACGACGTGACCGGCTGTCTCGTGACGGCGCTGTCGATCTGCGCGCCAGTGGCGACGTTGTAGCTTCTGATCTCGACGGACGGGCTGCCGACGCCGACATAGAGCGTATCACCGACGACAAGCGGCGACGAGCCGCCGATGCCGGAATGGAAAGTCCGCCAGCGCATCTCGCCGGCCCGCGGCTGGCCCTGGGCGTCGAACCCTTCAGTCCAGACCGCATAGAGGAACCCGTCCCACGACGTAAAATACACGACCCCGCCTGCGCAGGTGGGGGTGGTTGTGATGGGTCCGTCCGTGGGGAACTGCCATTCGCCGTTCCCGGTCAATGCGTCAATACAGTGGAGAGTTCCGTCGTATGTCCCGACGTAGATATTCCCATCGTTCACAGCCGGCGAGGCGACCACGGCCGCCCCGGTCTCGTACGGTGTGACCCAGGCCGGGACGAGCGTCTGCGGGGTGGGCGGGCTGTCCATCGGCGGGGGCGGCAGCGATTCGGCGGTCTTGCCGGTCCTGTCGGACCCGCCCCGGAACGTTCCCCAGTCGTCGGCGACCGATTCCCTGCCCGCATTCGACAGCCCGATCAAGAGCAGGAGGGCAGAGACGATGATCTTTGTTCGCGACATTTCAGATATCTCCGGAAGCAATTGGGGTTCCGCCCGGCATGCGGCAACCCTAGACCCATAACCCGGGACAAGTCGTAGGAGGTGGTAGAAATCACGAATAGACGCGAATTCACGCCAATTCCGGACTCGGCACTACGCGTCCATTGGCGTTGACTCGCGGCATTCAAAATCTCGAAAATCGCCCGGGACTTGCCTTCGCTCCGGCTATGGCGGAAGCTGGAAGCAGTAGAGCCTGACCTGTCCTGTCTGGCCGACGGTGTATATCATTCGCGTGCCGCCGCCTCCGCCGGACGCCGCGAAGCCGAGGACGTCGCCGCCCACGATGCGGTACGGGTAGCCGCTGACCGGCTTGCCGTCCAGTCCCATGCTGGCGTTCCAGGTGTTGGAGTCGCCGACGTTCTCGTCGTTGTTGTCGTTCATGGCATAGACGAACCCGCCCTCGGTCCCGAAGTGGAACACGCGGCGATCGGACGAGCCAATGAACGGAGTGGCGACCTTCTTGCCCAGGATCCGACAGTCGTACCATTCCTCGCCGTTGTTGTTGCCGTCGGCCGCATGCTGGCCGCCGCCGGGGTTGCTGCGCAGGAGTTTGCAGAGGCGGTTGCCCGTGCTCACGAAGAAGAATCTGGAGTACTGCATGCGTCTCGTAAGAACGCTGCCTTCAGTGGTGGCCAGGAGGTTGACGGACGCGCCAATCGGGCACGTCGCATTCGACCAGAATGCCGTCGTCATGTTGCTGGTGCTGAAGTTGTAGGCATAGTTGTCGAAGGGCGCGGTCCAATACGGTTCGTACCCGGTGATGAATGCGCCGATGTGGTTCCTTTGCGAAGTGCCCGCGTCCGAGGACGCATCGAGGGACCCGTCGCTCCGAGCGACCT
>JAVHLO010000184.1:0-2863 GCA_031082105.1 Planctomycetota bacterium | reverse complement strand
GTTCCGTCGCCGGTGAGTCCGACGAGGATGTAGTCGGCCGGCCAGCCGACAGGCATCGCCACTTCGTCAAAGGACTGGCTGCCAGTGGAGTAGCCGTATGTGCCTCCATCGGGCGCCGGGTTCGACTGCCAGCCGCCCCCATTGAACGGCACGCCGGTCCCACCGTTGAGCTTGTACAACCTGCCTGTGTCGCCCTCTCGGCAAACGCAGTATATGACGGGACTCCCGCTCTCCGTCGGATTCAACATCCACGCCGCCCGCTCGTTGTCAATAGAGGTGCCGATCTGGAGCTTTCTCGGATTCTGCTGTGCGGTCCAGTCCGTGTCCAGAACGAGCGAGACCTGCGTTCCGGCGTCCCTGAAGGCAAGGATGGAATCCCCATATCCATCGTCGTTTGTGTCGACGACCGCGAGCATTCGGTACGTGGACGAACCGATACTGATCCAATTGGAAGTGAAGCCGATGATCCGGTCGACGCCGTTGCCGACGGACAGCGAACGCAATTCGGCCCCGGTCGAAGGATCGAGCACGACTATCCGGGCATTGTCCGCCGCTATGCGTTCCCCGATGTAGACCGCCGGAAGCCCAAAGGAATAGTAGTGGGCCGCGCTGATATGCGACACGGTGCCGCTGGCCGGGTAGGTCCAGCGGGGCATCGCGCAGGAGACGTTGTTGATCACCTCTCCGTACTCGTCGGCCCCGATGTCCCAGGCGGAACCGAGCGGGCGCGGATTCTGTTCGTAGTCGGTAGGGCCGGACCAACCGGCAATCGCCGTTCCGCCGTCTATCGCGGTCGATATGCCCCTCGTCACAGGCGTACCGGCATTGTGATTGCCTGTGATGTTCGTGACGCCTGTGAAAGAAGTGGCGGTCTTCCCCGTGTAGTTGAAGTCGTCGGTGCCGGCGAGGTAGGCCGTACCGGCGGGACTCGCGAAACCGAACGTTGAGCTGACGGCCACCGTGACGCTCGCAGGCGCAACCGCCGCGGTGTTCGTCGTCGCGAACAGGTGGTAGTCCGTGTTCGCGGCGTCGACGAAATTGGTCTGGGAGTAGACCGCGCCGTCTCCGAGGTTGTTGCTCTGCGTTCCGGCAGAGATCGTCTTGTCGCCCAGGGCATTCGTATCTGCGATGATGCAGTTTCGAACGACGCCGCCCGCGGCGTACGCCCTGATATTCCCCTCGACAACCGTGCAGTTGTACACGTAACCCAGGGCGGTGGTATCGTCTCCCCCGCCGACCGAGTTTCCGCCAAGGATGACGCAGTTGCGCAACGTCTCACCCGTCGCGCCCGCGTTTCCGATCACGGTTCCATCGATGATGCCGCGCTCGAGAATGACATCATTGTACGCCGGGAACGTAAGGTCTTCAGTGCGGACGATGTTGTCCCTGATTTGAATCGTCGTACTGGCCGCGCTGACGTTTGCGAATGCCTCCTCGATCGATGCGTAGGTACCGACGTCGCTGCCGCCGACGATGCGGATGACGGCGCCCGACGCGCCCCAATTGACCCGGTGGTACGGGTCACGGTCGAAATCCTCGCCGCCGATCCCGCCAAGCCAGGCCGAGAACGTGACGATCGGGTGGTCCGGGGCTGATGCGTCCGCGAGGCTGTAGACGTTGAAGATGTCGGCTGCCGGCCACGCCGTGTTGTCCACGAACTCGCAGCCGAAGTATGCAGTGGCCCCGGAGAAATTGCCGTTCGGCAGGGTCATGCACCGGGCGGTTCCGCCGGTAATGGTCGAGGTGAACCTGCAGTTCTGCAATTGTATGATGTTCGCGCCGGTCTGGATGTTGAGCCCGTTCGCGTTCATGCCGTTCAATTCGCCGTAGTTGATGTCGAGCTGACCGGATACGGGGAAGGCCCAGTAGCTTCCGCCCACATCCGACTTGATTATCGCGCGGTTGGATTCGCCCGCGGTGCCGGCGACGTTGAGCCGGCCGCCGCTGTTGACGGTGAGGCTCATGTTATTGGAGAGGTACAGTCTGCTTGCGGTATTGCACGTGAGGGTACCGGAGAGCGTCACGCTGTCAGCCGGTTCGAAGATCGCGCTGTTCATTATCTGTGCGGTCGTGTTGGCATCGACCGTGAACGAATTGCATTCTTTGCCGCCGATCTGGTCCCCGACGCTGAACTGCGGGCCTGCCAGTGCGGGCGAGACGCGGGCATGTCTTGCGGCGATCGGGACGCCGTAGCCCCAGTTGAAGGCGGCGTTCGGGTCGGATGCCGTTGACCAGCCGGTATTGGTCTCGAGCGGCGGGGCGCCGCCGCCGATCCAAACGGTATCGCGCGTGCCGAGCCCCCAGATGGTGAAGAGGAACCCGCGCGAGTTGCGGAAGTTGGCGCTGGCCGGCGGGCCGGCCATGTTTATGTCGGGTCCGTCGCTGATGACGCTGAAACTCGCCTGGTGGAGCGACCTGAAGTTGGCGGAGTCGCAGGTGGCGTTATTAATGCCGTTGCCGCTGTCGCCGACGAAGCTCGCCCCGCCGTTGAACGAATGGGTGGAAATCTTGTAGTTGGCCGAGCTCATCTCCTGGGCTGAGACGAGGCCGCCGATGGCCAGGAGGAGCACTCCGGCCAGCAACGCCGCGCGCACGCCAAACTGTGAGCCACCGTGGTTCATGTATCCTACCCGTTCTTTCTGCCGCGACAACCGCATTCCAAGACAGGTCAAGCCGACTCCAGCCGACACGCCGCCCGCGGTTCCGTACCCGCCCGTATCACTACTATCGGCAAACAGGCGGCTTTTCATTATCCGTGTCAAAAAACCCTTCAGGGCGACAACTTTCCTGACCCGGGACGCACGGTCCCCGGTTCAAGGCCCTTCATCTAGTTATAATTATATCGCCCGTTCGCAGTTTTGTC
>JAVHLO010000183.1 GCA_031082105.1 Planctomycetota bacterium | reverse complement strand
CTACGAAATTCCGGCCCGCATGTCAAGTTTTTTATGTTGAAGAACACAACTTCACGATCCCGCGTGTAGAGAATGTCGCCTTCCAGCCTATTATCATTGAGAGACACGAGTTATGCCGATGCGACGCGATGTTGTGTTGAAATAGTAAACTTCTACGTGAGTTCAAGCTACGGTGTCGTCGATACATTTCGTGCGCATAATACGTGCATTGTCAAGCAATTACGGACAATCGGTCGGTCTGGTCACCTGCATGGCACGGAGCGTGCTCTGTAGGATGCTCGATAGCTCGATTAATTGCGTATGTACTCATGTGACGGAATCTCAAAGCAAGTTGACCTTGTGGGGGGAGAAGTCATGAAGTGCCCGTTTCTCGAAGAAGTGACCATGAGCTACTGTCGGGCGTACCCGATACGCAAGCTCGTCCCGAGTTCCAGCCTGCACTCCGGAAGCCTCTGCGACGGCGGATTTGGCGTGTGCAAGGCGTATCAGCACTTTGCCGGGGCGGGAGACTCTGCGGCAAGGCAGGGCGAGGCGAAGGCGCCGCAGGTCGAGAAGACCGAAGCGGTCCCGGCTCCGAACTGTGGCGGCGTGTGCCGTGAGGCATCCGTTGGCGTCGCGGCGCCGGATCCGAACAAGAAATACTGCGTGTGGCTCGAGCAGGATATCGTCTCCTACCGGGTATGCACGAAGAACTACGAGTGCTCGAAGTGCCAGTTCGAGCAGATGCTCGCGGACAGGAACGGCAAGTACGTGGAGTCCGCCGAGGTCGTCGCGGAGGTGGAACGGCTTCGTAGTGCGCCCACGGCGCAGCGCCGGTGCAAGTACATGATCACCGGACGGGTGCTGTACAAGCCGTGCGAGAACGACTACGAGTGCTACAAGTGCCCGACCTACCTGGCCATTCGCGATTCTGTCGGCCATAAGGTCGGCGTGTGACATTCCGCATCGGTCATTTCTCATTTGTCACTTGTCATTTGAATATTGACGATTCTTTGTGACAATGTCAAATGAGAAATGTCAAATATCAGATGTCAAATGTTGGGAGCACAACCATGTCCGTCGCCGTCGTTGACAAGATCGTTTCGAAGCACAAGTACGACCCTGCCGCGCTCATCGGCGTGTTGCAGGACGTTCAGAAGCAATACAACTACCTGCCCGAGAGCGCGCTCGAACGGGTATCGCGACGCCTGGGCGTGCCGCTCAACAGGGTGTACGCGGTAGCGACGTTCTATCGCGCGTTCAGTCTCAAGCCCAGGGGGAAGCACCATGTCTGCGTCTGCCTCGGCACGGCGTGTCACGTGCGCGGCGCCGGGCGGGTCGCCGAAGAACTGCAGCGGCGGCTCGAGATCAAGCCCGGCGGGACGACAAAGGACGGCCTCTTCTCGCTCGAAGAGGTCAACTGCCTCGGTGCCTGTGCGCTCGGACCGGTCGTCGTCGTCAACGGTGAGTACCACGGCCAGCAGACCTCCAAGCGGGTGGGCGAGGTCGTCCAGCACTATCGCAACCAGTACTAGGATTCGATTTTCGGGTTCTCCGCGTTCTTTCTTGTCCCTGGAGGCAAGCATGAATCGAATTGAAACGATCGACGGATTCCGGTCCCTGCAGGCGGAACTCGCTGACTCTCGGAAATCCAGCGGCCGCACGCTGGTGGTCTCGAGCGGCACGTGCGGGATCGCCAACGGTTCGAGGCCGCTGATCGATGCGCTCGAGAAGGAGTTGAAGAACCGCGGGCTCGCGGACGAGATCGCGCTGCGGATTACGGGCTGTCTCGGTTTTTGCCAGATTGAGCCGCTGATCATCATCGAGCCCGAGGGGATCCTCTACACGCGCGCGACCGCCCAGGACGCCGCGGAGATCGTCGAGGAGACCATCATCGGAAAGAAGGTAATCGACAGGCTTCTCTACGTTGACACAGCCACGGGGACGAAGTGCCGGAGCGAGCAGGACATCCCGTTCTACAACAAGCAGACTCGCATCATCTCCGGAAACAACGTCAAGATGGACCCGACTCGGATCGAGGACTACATTGCCATCGGCGGCTATGAGGCGCTTGCGAAGGTCCTTGCCCAGGGGAAGCCGGAACAGATCATCGAGACGATCAAGAAATCCGGTCTTCGCGGCCGGGGCGGCGCGGGTTTCCCTGCCGGCGTGAAGTGGGAATCGTGCCGGAAGGCGCATGGCGAAGTGAAGTACGTCATCTGCAACGCCGACGAAGGCGACCCGGGCGCATACGCGAACCGCGGTCTTCTCGAGGGGAATCCGCATTCGGTGATCGAGGGGATGATCATCGGCGCGTACGCCGTCGGCGCGTGCCTCGGTTTCCTCTACGTTCGGAACGAGTACCCGCTCGCCGTCGAGCTGCTTCACAAGGCGATTGAAGACGCGACCGAGGGCGGGTTCCTCGGCCGGGACATCCTCGGGTCCGATTTCGATTTTACGATCTCGATAAGCCGCGGCGGCGGCGCATTCGTCTGCGGCGAATCCACGGCGCTCATGGCGTCGCTCGAAGGCCAGCCGGGCGAGCCGCGCGCAAAGTACATCCATACCGTCGAGAAGGGCGCGTGGGGCAGACCGAGCTGCCTGAACAACGTCGAAACCTGGGCGAACGTGCCGCTCATCATCAACAAGGGCATCCCGTGGTATACCTCGATCGGCACCGGCGACGTCTCAAAGGACCCCTGGGGCGGGTCCAAGGGGACCAAGATCTTCTCGCTCGTCGGCAAGATCAACAACACCGGCCTCGTCGAGGTCCCGATGGGCATCTCGCTGCGCAAGATCGTCGAGGACATCGGCGGCGGCGTGCGCGGCGGGAAGCGGTTCAAGGCCATCCAGACCGGCGGGCCGTCGGGCGGGTGCATACCCGAAAACATGCTCGATTTGCCGGTCGACTTTGATCGGCTTACGGAAGCGGGTTCCATGATGGGCTCGGGCGGCATGATCGTCATGGACGAGAACAACTGCATGGTCGACGTCGCGCGGTACTTCCTCAACTTCCTGAAGGAGGAATCATGCGGCAAGTGCGTCCCGTGCCGCGAGGGCGTCGAGCGCATGACCGAGATCCTCACGAATATCTGCGACGGGAAGGGGAACCCGGGCGACATCGAGCTCCTGCTCGAGCTGGCCGAATGCCTGCGCGATTCGGCCCTGTGCCAGCTCGGGGTCACCTCGCCCAATCCGGTGCTTACGACGCTCAAGTACTTCAAGGACGAATACGAGGCGCACATCAAGCACAAGAAGTGTCCGGCCGGTGTCTGCAAGGCGCTCATCACGTACTCGATCCTGACCGACAAGTGCACGGGCTGCGGTGCGTGCCTCAAGGCGTGCCCGCAGACCGCCATCACCGGTGAGAAGAAGAAGCCGCACATGCTCGACCAGAAGGTATGTATCAAGTGCGGCATCTGCCACGATACGTGCAAGTTCAAGGCGGTCGCCGTGGCGTAGAAAGCGCGATTCCCCCTCCCTTTGGGAGAGGGTCAGGGTGAGGGTCGTTCGAACGTCGCGTGTGGCAGACGACAACAAAGATTCTCGACAATCCTGAAACTGCTGCAGATAGGAGACACATCATGCCCAAACTGACGATCGATGGAAAACCGGTCGAGATCGAGTCCGGCAGGACCGTGCTCGAGGCCGCGCAAAAGGTCGGGATCCGTATTCCCACCCTCTGCTACCACAAGGAGGTCAGCGCCTACGGGGCGTGTCGCATCTGCATCGTCGAAGTGACGCGCGGCAAGAAGACCCGGCTCGTCACCTCGTGCCTCTACCCGGCGGAGGAGGGGATCACCGTGACAACGAACAGCGCGCGGGTGCTGAAGAACCGCAAGATGATCATCGAGCTGCTCCTGGCCCGGTGCCCCGGGAGCGCGGTCCTGAAGAACCTCGCAAAGGAATATGGCGTGGGCGAGCCGAGGTTCTCGAAGAAGAACGAGAAGTGCATCCTCTGCGGGCTCTGCGTGCGCGTGTGCAACGAGATCGTCGGCGCCGACGCCATCGGCTTCGGGCTGCGCGGCACGACAAAGCGGATCGCAACCGCGTTCGAAAAGCCGCCGGAGAGCTGCATCGGCTGCGGCGCGTGCACGTACGTGTGCCCGACCGGCGCGATCCAGATGGAGTCCGTGGCGCGTGAACAGTGGCGGGACAAGCTCGCCGCCGGCGGGCGCGAGTGCCGCTACTCGCGTATGGGCCTCATCTCTCACAAGATCTGCCCGCGTTCATTCGATTGCCATAAGTGCGACGTCGACCAGCGGATGGAGATCGTGCTCAAGACGCATCCTATCCTGGCGTCGAAGCCCGCCGCCGTGAAGCAGCCGGTCCAGCTTGGTGAGTTCTCGATCGTGCCGGACCTCCTGTATTCCAGGGCGCACATGTGGACGAGGCTCGTCGCGGATGACGGGGCCGCAGCGGGTCCGAGTCCTGCTCGCACCGAACAGCGCAAGTCGCAGCCGGGGCAAGGCCAGGGAGAAGAGCCCGGCCCGGCCGGGACCGAGCAACGCTATGCGAAGGTCGGCATAGACGATTTCGCCGCGGCCTTCCTCGGCGAGGCGCATTCCGTGAAACTGCCGCCGGTGGGGACATCGTTCAAGCGCGGCGAGCCGTTCGCGGAGATATTCGTCGGCAAGCGATCGCTCCGCCTCCCCGCGCCCGCGACGGGCAGGATCGTCGACGTCAACCCGATGGTCTCGGCGGTGCCGGGCCTGGCGACCGGCGACCCGTACGGCCAGGGCTGGCTCTTCATCGTGGAGACCCCGGAGATCGCTAAAGAGATGAAGAACCTGCTCCCGAGGGAAGCGGCGCTGGGCCTCGTGCGGAAACACTCGGAGATGCTGCACGAGCGCGCGACCGCGGGACTCGGTGTGACGATCACGGACGGCGGCGGCAACCTCGTCCGCAACCTGCCTGAAGTGCTGAGCGACTCGGACTGGAATCACCTGACCAGGGAATTCTTCGGCGGCATGTAGGAGGCAGCTGGACCTGCATCCTGCGGTTCCCTCTCCCTCTGGGAGAGGGCGAGGGGCGTCCACGCTTCCCATGCCCCAGAGCGCGTTCCAGCGGCACTCGGCAGGTGGCGTTGCCTCCTGGAACGGCCAGGCGGGCAGAAAAGACGTCTCTTCTCTGCCCGCCTCTGGAAAACGCTCTTTCAGACTACTCCGTCTCCACGCAGATGCACGTCACGGTCCTCTGGACGCCCGTGATCTTCTGAACCGATTCCGTCACGATGGTCCCGAGCTTGTTCACGTCCGGCGCCTCGATGAGCGCGATGGCGTCGTGAAGGCCCGTCACCAGGTGCGCGGACCGCACATCCTTGTTCTTCTTCAGCGCCGCAAGCGCCGACCGCGGCTTGCCGGCCTCGATGTTGATGAGCACGTATGCTGAAAGCGACATATTGAATCACCCCCTTCCTGAAGAGTCGTTTCACCGGCATTAAACCACCACTCCCGTCGAAAAGCAAGCTTTCGCATCCGGGAAGGATGATGCCGTCCAAACAGTACCGGGACCAAGGACTCGAAGAGCCTCTGTCGGCGCGATGTCCCGAACGCCGAGTGCGGAGCCGGAAATCCGGAGGGAATCGTCGGCCCGCGCGCTGCGCCTCGCATTCCGTCCGGAGGTTCCGTGTGGGGGTCCACCGGTTCCGCACGGTGAAAAATAAAACTTCCGCAAAAGACCGGCATTTTGCTTGACAAATCGCGACTTTCGGATATAATGCTTATGCGCTGGGGATAAGAAGCGCCTTCGGGTGTTTCTTTCTTCTGCGCCCTGTGTGCGGCCTGTGGGTTGCCGCCGCTTGAGGATCTTTGACATACTGTCACGTGCTCACTTATAAATAAGATGAGGATAGAGCCACGGTGAACCGATTTTCCTCCCTGCCACAAGCGGGGGGGAGAGCCGACGCGACTTGAGGATCAGTAATGGTCGTCGGTCGAAGCCGCGCCCGCAAGGGTGTGGTCGAGACGGGCGGCCTTTGCGAATTCTTCGATTGAAGAATTTGATCCTGGTTCAGAGCGAACGCTGGCGGCGTGCCTAATACATGCAAGTCGAACGAGAAACGGGGGGCAACTCCCGGAGTACAGTGGCGAAAGGGTGAGTAATACGTGGACAACCTGCCCCCGAGTTCGGGACAACCCCGCGAAAGTGGGGCTAATACCGGATAACATCCCCGTGGCGCATGCTGTGGGGATCAAAGGTGCCCGCAAGGGTGTCGCTTGAGGAGGGGTCCACGGCCTATCAGCTTGTTGGCGGGGTAACGGCCCACCAAGGCTGCGACGGGTAGCCGGTCTGAGAGGATGTCCGGCCACAAGGGAACTGAGACACTGTCCCTACTCCTACGGGGGGCAGCAGTAGGGAATATTGCGCAATGGGCGAAAGCCTGACGGAGCGACGCCGCGTGGGGGATGAAGGCCTTCGGGTTGTAAACCCCTGTCTAGCGGGAAGAAGCGTGGTGGGGTTAATAGCCTTGCCACTTGACCTAACCGCTGGAGGAAGCACCGGCAAACTCCGTGCCAGCAGCTGCGGTAATACGGAGAGTGCAAGCGTTGCTCGGATTTACTGGGCGTAAAGGGCACGTAGGCGGTCTGGTAAATCAGGTGTGGAAGCCCTCCGCTTACCGGAGGAATTGCTCCTGAGATTGCCAGGCTTGAGGAGAGTAGGGGAAAGTGGAACTGTAGGTGGAGCGGTGAAATGCGTAGATATCTACAGGAACGCCGGAGGCGAAAGCGACTTTCTGGACTCTTTCTGACGCTGAGGTGCGAAAGCTAGGGGATCAAACAGGATTAGATACCCTGGTAGTCCTAGCCGTAAACGATGAACACTAAGTAGTGGGGGGTCTACCTCTCTCTGCCGAAGCTAACGCATTAAGTGTTCCGCCTGGGGAGTACGGTCGCAAGGCTAAAACTCAAAG
>JAVHLO010000182.1 GCA_031082105.1 Planctomycetota bacterium | reverse complement strand
CTTCCGCCTGCGCCCAGCCGGACGTTCAGGAACGTATTCGAACCGGTCACGGGTCCGTCGCTGTTCGTATCGCCCGCACCGTTCGTGAATTCCACGGTGTCGATGTCCGTGATGGTCGCGCCAGAGTTGACGCATAGGCCGTTGGCATTGGCGCCGCTGAACCTCAGGCCCTGGACGAAGATAGTAGCGCCGGAATTCACGTCGAACGAGTAGCGCGTGCTGTCCTTCCAGGTGACTCGCGGTTTTACGCCGCCCGATTCTGTTGTCGTGAAAGACCCTCCGTTGTTCAGCGCAATCGATGCTTTGAGCTGCAGCTCAGCTCCGCCGGTCATTGTCATCGCCGCGGACAAGGTTGCCGCGCCATCGACGTACAAGAGCCCCAAAGTGGAAACGGCGAACGTGCCTCCGCTCAGGTTGAATGTCCCTTGCGCTGTGGCCGTGCCGGCCAGCGTCGCAACTGTGCCGGCATCCTTCGCAACGGCGAGGTTGCGGTAGGTCCACGGCTGGACGGTCTGGGCCGCGCCGGCCGCGTAGCGGACCGTGCCGGCCGCACCCGGGTTCAGGGTCACGTTCGTCGAAGCCACCGAACCTCGGAATACGAGCAGGCCTCCTGTCGCGCCGGCGAAATTCAGTGTGCTGTCGGTCGCGGAAAAGCTCGAATTGGCGGTCATCGTGCCGTCGCCGATGGTCACGCGGCTCTGGTTTCCTGAGACGGAGGTCGCGCCGTTCGCGTCGAGGTCGTAGCTGGTTACCGTGCCGAGGCTCAATGTCCCGGACAGTACGCTCAGACTGCCGTTGACGGTGTTTGCCCCGGTGAGGCTGCCCGCGAGCGTGGCCGTCCGCGCGAGCGTGCCCTTCGCCACCTCCAGGTTCTCGAACGCGTACACGTTGATCGTCTGGTCAGCCGCGGTATCATCATATCTGACGGTACACCCGGTGGCGGTGGTCAACGTACCCAGCGACGTAACCGCGCCGCCCAACTCAAGTCTGCCGGCGCCCGTGAAGGAGATGAAGCTTGTCCCGCCGGCCGTGAAGGAGGAGTTGCAGTCGAGCTTCCCGGTCGAGATCGTCGTGCCCCCGTTGCTAGTAACGGCCCCTGTGACGGTCACGGTCCGCGTGGCGACCGCAAAGACGGCGTCGGCCGCTGTCGTGAGACTACCTCCCACGCTTATGTTGCCTGCTGCGGTGGCGGTCGATGATCCGCTCTTGTCGATATTAAGATTGCCGAAGGTCACGCCCGGCACGTTCTGCGCAGAGCTCCCGTAGTATCGGGTTGTCGATGTTGCCGCGGCGTTGAAAGTGCCCAGGCTGTTGACAGCGCCGCCGAGGTTCAAGGTCGCCCCCGCCGTCAGAGACACCGTGCCGCCTACCGCATCGAACGTTCCGGAGGCGTCAAAGCTGCCTGCACCGACGGAGAGATTCCCACCGGGCACTGTCGTACTCCCGCCCACACCGATTGAGAAGCCGCCGACCGCAAGCGTGCCGCTCGCGACTACGAGATCCGCGCTGACGGTCGTGGCGCCGGCAAGCGCGGCCATCCTGCCCGTGCAGGCGATGCGCAGGATTCGGTACGGGTTCGGCGCGACCGCAGGCCACACGGTCACGTCGGATGATGTCGAGTTGAACCTGACCGTCGAAGCGGCTGCGCCGGACGTATTGAAACTCCCGGGGGCGGTGGAAACTGCGCCGCTCAGCTCGAGCAGGCCGTTGCCCGCCAGATTCACAGTGCCGCCCGTCCCCGTGAAAGTGCCGTTCGCGTCGTACGTGCCTGTGCCAATCCGAAGTTCGCGCGTCCCCGCCCCGCCGAACGACGTGATCCCACCGACCGTGACCGTGGTCGCGCCCACATCGAACACGCCCGAAGTGACCGTCACATTGTTCTGCACCGAGAAGCTGCCTGCGGCGGCAGCGACCTGAGCCCCCGTTGCGATCTCAAGGTTGTAGTACGTCAGCGCGGGCACCGTCGTGCCCGCGATAGTGTAGTCGAATTTCACAGTGCCGGTTCCCGCGCTCAACGTCCAAGTCCCCGGAAGCATCTCACCGAGCTCGAGCAGGCCGCCGGAGACGAACTCGACCGCGCCGTTGAGGGTCGTCGTCCCATCCGCCTGGAATTGATGATTCGTGCCGTCCAGGAACTTCAGTTTGCCCGTACCGACGGCCATCGTGACGGAGCTGCCCGCAACGACCGTCACACCGCTCGCGATCTCCATGATGCCGTTCAGGGCCAGGGCGTAGCCCGCGCTGAAGGTCGTGTTGTTCGTCTGCACCTTCGTCGTGCTGGAGGCTGCGACGGTGGCGTTGCGGAAAGTCGTCGCTGTCGTGCCGCCGAGAGTCTGATCGCCGGTGGCTGCAAAGGTCACGAGCCCGTTGCCCGGCGCCCCGTATGACAGCGTGCCGCCGTTGTTCGTGAAGTTGCCCGAGACCGAGATATCCCGGTTGTTAATGTCAAGCGTGCCGGAAGTTATGGTGACGGTCCCGCCGACCGTCACGTTCTGGCCCCCGGTGGCCGACGCGCTACATGTCCCGGAGGTCACCGTCAGGTTGCTGGTCACAGCCAGCGGACCGCCAGCAGTGGCCACCCGCGGCGTGTTGTCGACCGTCAGGTTGTAGTACGTGATACCCGCAGTCACGATCGTGACATCGGCGGCGGTGTTCTTGTACACGACGGTGCCTGTGCCGGCGGTGAAGGCTGTTCCGAGGTCGGTGACGGCCCCGCGAAGGATCAGTGTCCCCGGCCCGTAGAACTCGACTGGGCCATCGGGGTTGAATGTCCCATAGACGGTTACCGTGCCGCCCCCGATTCGAAGCGTCCCGGGGCCGGTGACGTTGCCCGCACCCCCTCCCGAGTAGCCGATGGTCAAGTTGTAGGAACCGATGTCGAACGTGCCCGCCGCCAGGTTCAGGCTGCCCCTTACAGTCTGGTCCGAATCGAGATACACGGTTCCTGTTTCTCCTGCGTTCTTGATCTGCAAGTTCCATATGTTCGCGTTGTTCGTATTCAGAGTCTGTGAAGGCGCGTTGCCTCTGAAGGCGAGCGTACCCGTGTCCGGCATGTCGAACGTGCCGGCGGTCTCGCGCGTGAAGTTCCCGTAGACATTCAGCGTGCTGTTGAGTGCAGTCCCTGCGGCGCCGACGGCATTGTCACGCCGATATCGCAGTGTCCCGGTGGTGATCAGCAAGGTCTTCGCATTCGCAGTGATCGGCGTTGCGCTGCCCACGGTGCACAACTTGCAGTTCCTGTTGTTTGCCGGGTTTGGTACGCGCACGCTGGTTGCCGAGGTGGGCACCGAGCTGCCGGACCAGTTGGTAGTCGTGTTCCACGCCTCGTTCGTCGTCCCGATCCACTGCTTGAGATAGCTCCACGTGATCAGTCCGGGGTTGCTCTCGGTCACCGGGTCCCTCTCGTACGCCGACCCGTTCTTGTCGCCCGCGGAATCGACCATGTCGATCGAGCCGGTGAATCCCGCATCGCGAGAGACATTGAACTCACTTGGCGAGTTGAAGACACACGAGAGAAACTGGAGGGTGGGTCCGCCTGCGCCCGTGAAGCGGGTTGTAAGGTATGTGCCGCCCGGGTCAATGCCGTTGTTGAAAAGGATGTCGTTGATGTTCAACGCAGTGGACGCGTCACCGTAGATGTCAAGGCCGTTCGTGTCGGCGTATTGCATTTCAAGGCCGGAGACGGACAGTTTCGCGGAGCTCTGGCACAGGAACGCGTATCGCTGCGCGGGTGTCGGCGGAGAGTATGTTGAACTGACAAGCGGTTTGTCGCCCGCGCCGGACGCGCTGGATGCGAACTCTGCGGATGCGCCGGAGATGTTCAGCAACGTGGCATTGCCCAAGCGGAGATAGGTCAGGCCGTCCATGCGAAGGCGGCCGTTGACCGTCGCGGTCGCTCCATTCACGCGCAGGTCGCCGGGCGTCGCGATGCGCAGTTCGGCGCCTGCCGTGACAGTGAGCGCGGCATCGACGTTGGCGGTGTCTGTGACCGTAACGTACTGCCCCCCCGAAGTGGCGACCTGAAGCGTACTGTAGGTGACAGGCTGCAGCGTCTGCCCCACGGTCGAGCTTGCGTAGCGGACCGTGCCCGTTCCGGCGTTGAACGTGCCGAGGCTCGATACCGGCCCAAGAAGCCGGATCGTCCCGGTGTTTCCATTCAAGGTTCCGCCTGCAGCGTTCGTCGTCCCGGTCACTTCAAGCGTCCCGGCGCCCACGTTGATCGTCCCGGTCGCGGCAAGATCGCCCGCGACACTCAGATTGAAGCCCGACATGGCGAGTGTGCCGCTGCTGACGGTCAAGTTGTTGGAGACCGTCTGGTTCGCGCCGAGAGATGCCGTGAACCCTGCGCATGCGATCGTCAGGTTGTAGTAGGACACATTGAGAATCGTCCAGTCACCGGGCGCTACTGTATCACCGTAGACGACCGTGCCGGTCGACGGCGTGAATGTGCCGAGACTTTGGGGCGCGGCGTCCAACCTCAAAGTGCCTGACGCCGTGAATGTGACGGCGCCGCCCGCCGAGTTGAACGGGCCGTCGGCGTCGAGAGTCCCCGTTGAAATACGGACTATGCCCGTGCTTGTGGTCGTGCCGTTGACCGTCACGGAAGCCGTGTCAACGGCGAACGTTCCGGCCTGAACGACAAGATTGCCGCCGATGGTCGTGACACCTCCAACCGCACCGATCTGCCCTGCCTTGTTGATCGTCAGATTAAAGTATGACGCCGGCTGGATGGTCTGCGATGCTGTCGCGCTGTTGTACAGCACGGTACCTGCTCCCGCAGTGAATGTGCTCGCGAGCGCGTCAACCTGGCTGGAGAGTTCCAGCGTCCCGGGGCCGGAGAATGTGATTGTGCCGCCGTTGCCGTTGAAGGTCGCGTTTGCGTCCACGTATGAGTTTGCGCCGGCGAACTCGAGCGTACCCGCGACACGAAGCAGACCCGAGCACGAGACAGTCCGGTTGTCGGCGACAGTCAACGCTCCATTGAGCGTGATGGAACCGGCCGGATTCGTCACAGAGACGTTCACGTTTGCCGTGCATGCTTTCGCAGTCTGGACGGACAGCCCGTAGAAGCCCACGGGAGAAACGTCACCTTCAATGCTCGATGCCAAGCCGTTCATGAGGATCGTCGACGTGTCGGGCGTGAAAGTGTTCGTATCAACGTCAAATGCGCCTCCGACCTTGTGCGTGAACGCGCCTGCCGTGAATGTGCCGCCGTTGATTCGGAAATTCCTGCCGACTTCGGCCGCATTAGAAGCAGCCAGGATACCCGAAGTCAGCGTGAGATCGTGCTGGACACCCAGAAACTCCGCGGCCTCGGGCGAGGCCGTCGTTCCGGCCGCCTTGGCAATCTCCAGATCGTAGTAGTCCAGCCCGACCGTGCGTACCGTCTGATCGGTAGCCCCATCATACCTCACGATCCCCGTAGCGGGCGTGAAAGCGCCGAGCGATGTCACGGCGCCGCCGAGAAAGAGCCGTCCGCCGCTTGTGAAGATCACCGACCCGCCGGTCGCGTTCAACTCGCTGTTAGCGTCGAAGAGTGATCCATTTGCAGGATCGCTCTGGAAGCGCAGCGTGCCGGCGAAACGGGCGAGCGCATTGGCCGTTACCGTTTGGCCGCTGCCGATGGACAACTCGCCGTTCACTGTCAGCGTGGATCCGCTGGTGAACGGTCTGGACACGCTCGCAACGGCAGTGCCGGCGATGGTCAATATGTTGAACGCCAGCGGGTTGGCGTTGGCGCCGCCGATGGATTGGGCAGTCCCGTCGAGCGTGAACGTTCCCGTTCCCGCTCCAAACGTGCCGCTGCCGCCGAAAGAGAAATTGCCCGCGACAGTATGGCCGAATGTCCCGGCTGAAAATGCACCCGTCCACGCGGCGTCAAAGACGAACGCGCCATTGATGTCCATCGAGTTCTGGCATGTGAGGTTGCCTCCGGCGACTGTAAACGAGTTGCCCACACTGAGCGACGCGATCGCCGACGTGAACGCCGTGGAGCCGGCAGGCTTGTTGACAACCAGATTGTGGTAAGATATGCCGGAGGCGAGGATTGTCTGGTTCGCAGTCGCGGTGTAGCGGACGGTGGAAGTCCCGCCAGTAAACGTGCCAAGACTCGAGACGGTTCCATGGCCGAGAGTGAGGGTCCCGCCACCCAAGTCGAGCGTGCCGCCTGACGCGGTGAACGGACCGTTCGCGGTGAGACTCCCCGTCGTGATGGAGAGCTTGTCGGAGACCGTGGTCTGGCCGCCTACGGTGACTGCGTAGGTAAGCAGTTTCAATTCACCTGCCGCAACAATCAGATTGTTCGTCACCGTGATCGGCGCCGAGATGGCGCTGATGTTGCCCGGCTTGTTCACCTCCATATCGTAGATCGCGCAGCCGCCGGGGTTGATCGCCTGGTTCGGGTTGCCGCCCCGGAATGCGATCTTGCCGTTGGTCATGCTGAGCCCGCCCGGGGCAATGTTGAAATCGCCGTAGACGTTCAAGGTCAGGTTCGTATTGATCGTAAGCAGACCCGTGGTGATGTTCAGACTGCGACAACTGGCGTCCAGGTTCAGGATGGGATTGTTCGGAATCCCGCCGCCACCCGGAATCGTGAGATCGGAGGTGAAATCGGGCGCAAACACAGGGGTCCAGTTGTTCGCGTTCGTGAACAGCGAGTTTTCACTGCCGTCCCAGACGAGGTTGCGGATCCACTCGATGGTGCTCGATGTCCCTTCCACCGTCCCGTTTTCCTTGTCGTTCTCGGTCAAAGGCGTCGTGTTCGAGTACGACATTTCGATGATGCCGTTCGCGAAACTCGGATCCGTCGTGACGGAGGAGTTCGTCACGCCGTCGAAATTGCAGTAGGAGAAGAAGAAGTTCTGCCCGCCCGCGCCTAGCCGGATATTCAAGTAGGTGG
>JAVHLO010000181.1:2456-6907 GCA_031082105.1 Planctomycetota bacterium | reverse complement strand
GATCGCGAATTTGCAGATACGCCCCGCGCGTCAGCAGCCGCATCGTGCATCCGACGTCGCTCAGAAAGCTCGTAACCGCTGCGGGCGGTCGCGACGCAATCGTCAGCGCCCCCCAACGCCCGACTGAAGGTGTCTGCTTCGCTGCCGGCCGCAACAAGAGTTTGTCGACATTTCCGTCGCCCGACAAATAGTGCGAAGCGAACGCCCTCAGAATGGACATTCACCCGGCGTTGTGATCGGGGGCGGGAATTCAGAAAACAGCGCGACAGCAAGTGGACAAGACCGGATTCCGACAGTCTCGATCGTGTCGGCGATCCGCTGGATTCCCGCTTTCGCGGGAATGACAGTCTGTCGGCCTTTTTCTCTGATACGCCAACAATCCAGGCTGGACGGAGCGTCGAGCGACAACCGAGAGGACAGTCGGAGAACGACATGAAACCATCCGCTCTCCCCGGTGAGGGAAGAGCCTCGCCGCCCTCCGCGCGCGACATTGCGGCTTCGTTTGCAGGTGTGATCTGTTCAGCCCTCTCCAAGGTCGGCTATTCGCCGAGCGATGGCCCGCCGCCTCCGTATTCTTCGAGGAGCGAAGGGCCATACTGCGAACTGTTTATGAGACCGAAGACCCAGGTATTCTGCGATGTGCCGGGACAGTAGTAGGATTCGAAGCTCGAGAGCTCGCCGGCGGCATCGTAGGGCGACCCGCCGTTGCGCAGGTAGTCCGCGAGCGCCGTGTAGCCGAGTCCGCCAAGCGTGTCCAGCTCCGAGAGGAACTGGTTGCCGCCAAAAGCCGGCAGGTCGGCGGCCGTTGCGTTGTCGTTGTCAAGCGATGGCTGCCCCAGCCCTGTACCAAGGTCGCCGGCGGTCAGCGCTATCTGCTGGGCCAGCGCCTCCTGCAGCTCGACAAAGGACTCGTATTCCCACCTTCCGTCCGGCGACATGCCAAGGATCTGTTCGAGCACAAGGAAGTCAAGCGGCGCGATGAGCGTATCGTTCGTGCGGTCGCCCGCAACGACGCTCAGCGCGTCGTTGATCAGGTTCAGCAGCGCCGTGCTGCCCGAATACGCGCATATCGTGTCACCCAGGTCCGGCGAAGTCTCGAAATCCAGGAGTGTCCCCTTCACCGCCGCCGTGAGCCTCGGCGTGCTCACGCGGAAATCCGTGCGTATCTCCTGTTTCTTCACAAAGACCCGCACCCGGCCGACGTCCATGCGTATCCCGGCCTCGACCGCGTTCGCCGTCTTGAAGAGCCTGTCCACCGTCACCTGGGTCAGATCTTTCAGCAGAACGACGCTCGAGTCCTCGAACTCGAGCAACACGGCCGACTTGAACCCGGTAGACACCTTGCTGCCTTCGCCGAACCTCATCCCCGCGACGGCCTGCACCCATTCGCCCTTGCCGGCGGGACACACCTCGACCGTACCTTTGGCTTCTTTCACGTTGACGAGAAACTCCCGGCCCGGCTCGGTCTTGACCGGTTGCTGTTCCGTCTTGGAGGGGGATGAGTCCTGAGAAAACAGCGTGACACCGGAGAGGAAAAAGATGATCCACGCCGTCAAGAGAATTCCAAGGTTTGCGCGACCCGCACGGTTTGGCATTGTGTTGCGCCCTGCCCAAGAAACTCGATGCAAGTGCCGTTCCGCCTGACATTCCGGCGGCAGAGTGCGGCTATGGTCCGCCGTACAGTTCCATGAGCTCCGGACCGTACGCAGAGCTGGCGACCAGGTTTCGCATCCACATGGTCTCCTCGCTCCAGATCCCGTAGGTGCTTTCGAAGCTCGTCACGTCGCTCAACGCACTCGAGGCAGAGCCGCCGTTCTGCAGGTAGCTTGAGAGCGTCGAATACCCGAGGTTCGACAGTTGCTGCAGCTCGGTCAGATATTGCCCGCCGCTGTAGGTGGGCAGGTCGGCCGAATCGGCGTTCTCATTATCGAGCGAGGGCTGGCCCGTGTCCGTGCCGAGATCGCTGGTCGTGAGCCCGACTTCCTGTTCGAGCGAGTCCTGAAGTTCCGACTGCGACTCGAAGGACGCGATCCCGTCGGGGGAAAGCTCCAGGATATTGTCAAAGACGATCGTATCGAGGGGGTTCAGAAGCCACTGGTCGGTCGAATCGCCTTCGCCGACGTTCAGCAGTTCATTGACTTCGTTCTGGAGTTCCGTGTCGCCGGAGAATCCGTTCACAGAATCGCCGTAGTCCGGTGATGTCTCGAACTCGATTGCCGTTCCCTTGACCGCGGCCGTCAGCCTGGGAGTGGACACGCGGAAATCCGTGCGGATCTCCTGCTTCTTCACAAAGACCCTGGCGCGCCCGACTTCCATGTTCATCTTCGCCTCGACGGCGTTCGCGTCTTTGTACAGCTTGTCGATCGTCACCTGTGTCAGATCCTTGAGCAGCACGATGCTGGAATCGCCGAACTCGATCAGGACGGCGGACTGGAATCCCGTGCATACCTTGCTGCCCTCGCCGAACCTCATTCCAACCACCGCAGGCACCCACTTGTCCTTGTCCGAGGCCTGGATCTCCACGGTACCCTTCACCTCTTTCACCTCAGCGAGAAACTCCCCGGTTGCCGGCTGGGTGGCGGGCTCGGCCGGCTTGTCCGCGGGATTCTCCGCGGGCTTCTCGGCCGCATTCTCAGCGGGCTGCGGCGTGTCCGCCGTGGCCGGCGGAGCGGTCTCCTGACAGATCGAGGCGATCGGGAAAGCGAGGATCAACAGGACCGCCAACGCGCGCGTGACACACACCATTGTTCGATCTCCTGAAACGAAGTCTGCGGACATTTCGGAGAACGCTCTGAGGGCGCATTCAAGACCTCTTGACCAGACCCTTCCCGCTCGTCGAGACAGAGCGTTCTCAATGCAATGATTATAGCTTCGTTTTCGCGCTTGTCAAGTCCAAAATTACGAAGGCGTTCAGAAAAGCGCGGGTGCGCATCGCGCGCAAGGGTGTCGAGGACAGCCCTGACCGCTACTCACCGCCACCGCCGTATGCTTCCCTCAGTGTGGGCCCGTGGGGCGAGCTGTCGACCACGCCCCACATCCAGCTCATCTTGGCGGGATCCGAGTAGTACTCGCACATGAAGCACTCGATGTCGGCCAGGGCGGGGCACGTTGCGCCGTCGTTCCGAAGGTAGTATGCGAGGCCGCTGTAACCCATGCCGTAGAGCTGGTCGCATTGCGCCCCAAACTGGCTGCCGCTGTAGGCGGGCAGGCCGGATGAAATCGCGTTATTGTTCGCCGTGGCTGGATTCTGAATGGCAAGCCACTCGTCGAAGCCGGGCGTCGATGTTCCTTCCGCCAGGAACCAAGTCGGTGGGCGATCTCCCGTATGCGTGCCGCTGTCGCTCAGAGGCTCATACGGCCGCGTGAGCGCATCCCGCAATTGGCCGGCTCCCCCGTCGTCTGAAGGGACAGTGTATCCGAGCTGGCGAAGAATCATCGTGGAGAGTTCCTTCCCCGACATCTCCTTCTCGCCGGGCTTTTCAGGTGTCCACTCGTCTGCACTGACAGTGTAACCGAGCTGGCGGAGAATCATCGTGGCGAGGTCTCTGCCTGTCTGCACATTGTCGCTGCCCGCATTCCAGGTAGCGATGCGGTTTGCCACTATTTGCCGTTCTTGTTCAGGCGCCACGTGCTCGCCAATGGAGACGGGTGTCGTCCCGGCATTCCTCACCACAGCGCCAATATCTCCGTAGGCCTCCAGCACGAATATGCCGTAGTCCGGCGAGCTTTCCATATCGAGGTAGCTGCCCTTCACCGCCGCAGTGAGTCTGGGCGCAGCAACGCGGAATTCCGCGCTGATTTCCTGTTTCTTGACGTATACGCCGACGCGGCCCACCGTCAGACTCAATTGCGCGTCGACCGCGTTCGCGTCCCTGAACAGCCTGTCGATCCTGGCCTGCGCAAGGTCCTTGAGCATGACGACACCCGAATGGCTGAACTCGAGGATGACGCCCGACTTGAATCCCGTACACACGTTGGTCCCCTCGCCGAACCGCATACCGAGGACCGCGGGGACCCAGTCGCCCTGCCCGCCGGGCTGGACCTCCACAGTACCCGCGATCTGTTGCACGATGACTACGAAACCTGCGCTGTTGACCTGTGAATCCGCGGGTGCAGTGGTCCCATTGGCCGGAGGTGACGTTTCCTGCGCGAACGAGGCGAGCGGAAAGATGAGAGCGAACAGGCAGGCGAAGGCGCGCGTGACAGGTCCCATGCAGCTTCTCCACAGAACGTCGAACAAAACAAACACCATCGTTCCAACGAAAACGGGAATCCGCAGGACAGTCTCGGGTCAGCCCGTGATCGCATGCCGGAACCTGCGCAGTCACGTCGGTCAGTGACTTCCGCCATAGGCGTCTCTGAGCGTCTGACCGTACGGCGAGCTGTCGACTACGCCCCACATCCATTCGACCTTGGCAGGCTGTGAGGAGTACGAACTCGAGAAGCAACTG
>JAVHLO010000181.1:0-2357 GCA_031082105.1 Planctomycetota bacterium | reverse complement strand
CCCACATCCATTCGACCTTGGCAGGCTGTGAGGAGTACGAACTCGAGAAGCAACTGACATCGGCGACGGCCGGGCACGTGGCTCCGTCATGGCGCAGATAGTAGGCGAGCCCGCTGTAGCCCATGGCGGCGAGCTGGTCGACCTGGGCCCCGAACTGGCTGCCGCCGTAGGCGGGCAACAGACCTGACTGATAGGCCTCCTGGCCGCTTGCGGGAGAATCAGTGGTCTCTACCTGGGCGGGCCTCCATCCCGGGACCGGCGACCAGTCAGTATTCGGGAAAACACCGAGATCGTCGAAGCCACTGAAAGGAGCCGGCTGCCAGCCATGACCAGTCGGGTTCCAGTCGGACTCGGGGCCGTAAGGATCAATCGCCCACCGTAGCAAATCGACACCCGGACCGCTGGGCTGCTCGGCGGGCACACCATCAACATCACGGATCATCTGGAGCAGCGTGTCTGTGCTCATCCTATCCAGGCACTGGTACTCACCGGTCCAGTTTCTGATAGCCTGCGCCACAAACCCAAGTTCGCTATCACGAGATACGCTCTCGCCAATGCGATACTCCACTCCATAAATGTCGGTCAGCGAGATTTCGCCAAAGGACCGGCCTATGAAAAGGCCGTAATCCGGTGCGTTCGTCATGTCAATGAAGCTCCCCTTCACCGCCGCGGTCAGTTTTGGCGTGCTCACGCGGAACTCCGTCCTGATCTCCTGCTTCTTGACGTATACGGCCGCGCGACCCACCGTCAGGCTCAACTGCGCGTCAACCGCGCTCGCGTCCCTGAACAGCCTGTCCACCTTGACCTGGGCAAGGTCCTTGAGCATGACCACGCCGGCATCGCCGAACTGGAGGATGATCCCCGACTTGAACCCCACGCAGACGTTTGCCCCCTCGCCGAACCTCATGCCGACGACGGCGGGGACCCAGTCGCCCTGCCCGCCGGACTGGACTTCGACGGTGCCGGCGACTTCCTTCACGGTGACGACGAACTCCTCGGCGGCAGGTTGACCGGCCGAAGGGACCTCCGTCCCGCCGGCCGGATCAGGCGAAGGTTTAGACTCCTGTCCGTAAGCGATGAGAGGCGAGACGAGGAATGCAGCCGCCAACAGGACAAGAGACGACTTGTTCATTGTGCCCCCAAGAGAAAGCAGACTACGCGTGGCACGCCGGTCCGGACGCGGACCGACAGCCTCTGCGCTATCGATGGCATGACGATATCAAGGCTACTTGTTCTCGGACGTCCCCGGCGTACCCGGTTCCGGCGGCGCTTCAACTTTGGGCTCCGTCGACATGCTGCCCTCTTCGTCCTCGCCCTCAGGTTCGACGGGCTCTTTGGTCTTGTATCGCGCAGCGCGGCTCAGGACGGAAAGGAGTTCCGTCCCGGACACGAAGAAATGACCGCTCTTCTGTGGCATTATCCCGATGTAGGCGAGTTCGCGTAGCGCATAGCGTTCGGTCATGCCGAAGATGCGCGCGATCACGCCGCCCTTTATGTCGAGCGCCTTGCAGATCATCAGGGCCAGTTTGCCCTTGGTCAGCTCGGTCTGCGGCTCCGCAGGCCACGAATCGGGCGCGATCCCGTCCTTCACAAGGAGGGCGCGCAGGTCCTCGAACTTCGCGCCGTCGTCCTTGCCGGCGCGCAGGATGCAGATCGCCCGATAACCGTCATCGAGCGTCGCAGCCTGCTTCTTGGCAAGGTCGCGATAGAATTGCGTGTCCGAGGCGCCCGTCACAGGCGCGACGACGAGAAACGCACTCACTACGATCAAGGTGACCGAAGAAACAACCAGAAGCCTCTTCAACATCATATCACTCCTTCCAAGCAGAGATTCGTTGAGCGGACACGTCTAGAACGACAAAGTCAATCCCAGGGCGAGGAAATCGCGGCGCACGTCGTCTTCGTACGCGTCCCCCGTCCAGAACGTCCCGTAGCGGACAGTAAAAGTCAGGTCGGAGAATATCCGCCAGTTCAGGTAGAAGTCGAGCTCGTCGCCGATATCCCGGTTTTCGGGCCGACCCAGCCTCACAAGCGCGCGGAAATCGGATATCCCGCCTTCACGCTCATCCTTCCAGTAGTTGAAGTAGTTGAACCCGACCTCCATGTCCTTGAACGTCTCGCACTTCTCGAGGAAGTTCGCCGACGCGCCGAACCTGATGATGTTAATGTTCGACACCGCCGGGGCAAGCGAATATCCCGTCAGCACGTGGCCGAAGTAGAGGAAGTTCTCATCGTCGGTATTTCCCAGGTTGCCGCGAATTGTGTTCGTCACGCTCATTCTGTTCTCGTCGCCGGACCCATGCAGGTACTGTAGCGAGAAGTTCGGCCTGAACTGGCACTTCGGATAATAGTTGAAT
>JAVHLO010000180.1:6657-6957 GCA_031082105.1 Planctomycetota bacterium | reverse complement strand
GCCTTGTCATGAACCTCCGCGCCACCCGACCGTTCGTAGTAACGCCTTCAGTCGTTCGAATGACCAGCGACTGAAGTCGCCACTACGAACACTGAGGTCGCCGCCACGAGCACAGGCGGGACGCCTGTGCCGCATCGTCCTACCCGAATTTCTTCTGCCTGAAGCTGTTGACCGCGCTCACGAAGTCGTCGTAGATCTCGAAGATCCGGTCAAGCTTCGTGATCTTGAAGACCTCCCGGATTGTCGGTTTGATGCAGCAGAGCTTGAGCAATCCCTTTCCCTCGCCGACCTTCTTACGGA
>JAVHLO010000180.1:0-6647 GCA_031082105.1 Planctomycetota bacterium | reverse complement strand
AACCAGCTTGCCGAGCACGGTGCTTGACAGGTACTCGACGTTCTCGAACGAGACGAGTATCTTCGCCTTGAAGGAGTCCTGGCCGAGGGCCATCAACTCGGTAGTTATCTCGTCGATGGTCTGCGCATCCAGAATCCGCTGGTCGAGAAAGGAGACCGCGGTGATGTCGCCCTGCTGCTGGACCAGGAGTCTTGCTTTTTTTTCGGACGGTTCCATGTTGCACTCCTCATTTGGTCATCTTGATCACTTCCGCGGCCGCTTCTTCGTCATGAGCAGGCCGCAGCCGTTCCTGTAGAATTTCACCTCATCCATGAAGGCCTTCATTATCAGGATGCCGCGGCCGTGTTCGAGCAGGAGCGACTGCGGATCGTCGGGGTCCGGCACCATGTCGGGCGAGAACCCCTTTCCCTGGTCCTCGACGCGGACGCCCCACATGTCGTCGCTGAGGTACACGGTCACGAACACGTTCTTCTTCCTGTCAAGCCTGTTGCCGTGCAGAATCGCGTTCGCGATCGCCTCGTCCACGCAGTACCGAATGTGGATCTCATCCTCTTTCGAGCGGACAAGGCCATGTTTTTTGAGTTCGTCGAGCACTTTCAGCAGGACCTCGCTCTTCCGCGCGAGCGTGCTCTCGATCTGCACCTCGAGCACGGTCTTGCCGAACCCGGCGGGGACTTCCTTCTCGAATCTCAAATCGAGCGGCATCTGGATTCTCCCATGAACCCTTTCACTTGCCCTTCCCGGTACATTTCACAACCATCATCGTGATATCGTCCTGCTGCTTCGCGCTCGAGCAGAAACTCTTGACGGCATCGAATATGGCCGCCATGATCTCCGTCGCGCTTCTGGCGCACCGTTCCTTGAGCAGCGCTTTCAGCCGGTCCCGGCCGAAGGACTGCCTCTCGGGATCCATCGCCTCCCACACGCCGTCGGTGGTCAACAGCAGCACATCGCCGGGTTCGAATCCGAAATCCGGCCCGCACGGGAAGTCGGTATCGTCGATGATCCCCAGCGGCATCCCGGTGCTTTCCATCTCGAAGAACTCGCCCGAGCCCGGCCTGTAGAGCAGCGGGTTGTCGTGGCCCGCGCTGGTATAGGTCAGCCGCCGTTCGCGCGGGTCGATGACGCCGAAGAAGAGGGTCACGAACTGGCTCGACCCGACGTCCTGGCTCATCAGTTTGTTGAGCTGGAACATGATCGCTGCGGGATCGACGGTATCGATCGCCAGCGCCCGCAGGGCCGCGCGCGTGGAGGCCATGAGCAGCGCGGATCCGATGCCGTGGCCCGACACGTCGCCGACTATCACGCCCATCCGCTCCTTGCCGACGGGCACGTAGTCGTAATAGTCGCCGCCGGTCTCGTCGCACGGGCTGCTCATCCCGGCGAACTCGAAGCCGGCGATCTCCGGCACCGCCTTCGGCAGGAGCCCCTGCTGGATCTGGCGCGCGATCTCGAGCGACTGCAGGAGCTTCTGTTTCTCGACGTAGTGCTGGACTAGCCGCGCGTTATCGAGCGCGACGGCCGCGTGTGAACCGAGCGCCAGGATCAGGTTCTCGTCGTAGTCCGTGAACCCGCCGTCCCGCTTGTTCAGTATCTGGATTGCGCCGATCACCTTGTCGTCGTAGGTGCGCAGCGGCGCACAGAGTATGTTGCGCGTGCGGAACCCGGTCCGCTTATCGACTTCCGGGTTGAACCGGTTGTCGCAATAGGCGTCCTTGATGTTCACCACTTCGCCGGTCCCGGTGACGTGGCCAACGATGCCCTTGCCCAGCGGCACCCTGATCTCGGTAATCTCCGATTTCTGCGCGATACGGCTGTAGAGCTCGTTGCGCCTCTCGTCGACCATGAACAGCGTGCTACGATCGGCGCCGACGAGCCGCGTGGCCTCGCGCATGATGAGCTGGAGCAGGTTGTCGATGTCCTTCTCCGCGGACATTGCGCGTGCGATCTCGAGCAGCGTCTCGAGGTCTTTTGCGCTCTTCGTCGTCTTTTCGGTCTCAGCCATCTGACTTGTCCGCTCCCTTGTCGCCGGACCTTGGCCCAACCTGTTCGAGAGAAGAAAACACGGACTTCCTGGCTGCGCAACCGCAACCGGAATCAACCGCCGAACCCGCCGAATCTAGCCCGGATTACTTGCGTATCAGGGAAAGAGCCCGACAGACTGTCATTCCGAACTCGGTTCGGAATCTCCTTTGCCGCGTGCCCAGCCCTTCGCTGAAGGAGATGCCGAACCAAGTTCGGCATGACAGCGAATCGAATTCCATGAATAACCGGGCTAGGCCGTCGGCGCCGCGACGATCGCTTTCTCCTGTGCCTCGATGAACTCACCGATACGGCGGTACTTCTCGTAGCGCATATCGAGGAGCCTGTCGACCGGTATTTCACGCAGTTCGGCGATGGATTTCAAGATGGACCGTTTCAATGCCGCAGCCGCGGCCGCGTGGTCGTGATGAGCTCCACCGAGCGGCTCGGGGATGATCTCGTCGACGATCCCGAGCTGCTTGAGCCGGTCCGGGGTCAGGCAGAGCGCCTCCGCGGCCTGCGGCGCCTTGGACGCGTCCTTCCACAGGATCGCGGCGCAGCCTTCCGGCGAGATGACGGAGAGGAACGCATTCTCGAGTATCAGTAGCCGGTCCGCGAGCGAAATCGCGAGCGCGCCGCCGCTGCCGCCTTCGCCGATGACCGCGGCGACGATCGGCACGCGCAATCTCGACATGTCGAACAGGTTGCGCGCGATCGCCCAGGCCTGGCCGCGCTCCTCCGCGCCGACGCCCGGGTATGCGCCGGGCGTATTGATGAACGTGATGATCGGCAGACCCAGCTTCTCGGCGAGCTTCATCTTGCCGAGCGCTTTCCTGTACCCCTCAGGGTGCGGGCTGCCGAAGTTGCTCTCCATTATCTCCTTGGGGGTGCGGCCACGACGCTGGCCGACCACCATCACCTTGACGCCGCCGATCCTGGCGAGACCCGTCACCATCGCTTTGTCGTCGCCGAACGCCTTGTCGCCGTGGAGCTCCAGGAAATCCTCCATGATGAGCTGAACGTAGTCGTTCACGCCCGGCCGGGCGACGAGCCGGGCCAGCTTCACGCGCTGCCACGCGGTCAGGCTGGCATGGATCTCGCGTCTCAACTGCTCGCACCGGGCGCGGAGCGTGTCTATCTCGCCCGACAGGTCCACGCCGAGGCGCACCGAATCCGACTCAAGGCGCCTTATGTCCGCCTCGAGGTCGAGTATGTGCTTTTCGAACTCTGCAAGACTCTCGTTCGCCAAGTTCGCAACTCCGGAAGGACGATTCGACACACATTCCCTGCCATCCGTCTCCAGAGTCAGTGTATCAAAAGCCCGGCGGGATGTAAAGCAAAAGCAGCTTTTCCTTGACCGCCGACGGCTCCGAATGTAATATCTTCGCATGGATCTCTGGACGATGGGAATATCCGGCGTCATCGGTCTGGGCATCGGGTCGGTGTTTTCGCTCCTGCCCGGTCTGCACGTCTACAACATTGCCGGGTTGATCCTGTTGTATTCGCTTGCCCATCCGGGCGCGATAGCCGAACAGGCGCTGCCCGGGTTGATGCTGGGCATGGTGGTCGGCTACGCGTTCGTCAGCAATATCCCGTCGCTGTTCCTTGGCGCGCCTGACGAAAGCGCGATTTTCGTGGTGCTCCCAGGCCAGAAGTACATGATGTCAGGTCGCGGCTACGAGGCTGCGATGCTGATGGGCGTGGGAAGCCTGCTCGCGCTGGTGGCGCTGATGCTGGCGACGCCGTTCCTCGTGGGGGTGCTGCCGGACGTCAAGACTGTGCTGAGGCCGCACATGTTCTGGATACTGGCGGCGGTGCTGTTGTTTCTGGTGATGTCGGAATGGCCGAAGGGCACGGACCGCGAGAAGACGGGTATCGGCCGCTGGCTTGGCGGCTGGAGGAACGTGGGCGCCGGCCTGCTCACGATGGCCGTCTCCGGGTTTCTCGGGATCGTGCTGATGAACTCGGCCATCTTGCCTTCCGAGGCGGGCTTCCAGGGGTTCATGCCCGTCTTCATAGGTCTGTTCGCGATCCCGATGGTGCTGACGAACATCATCTCGAACGCACCGGTGCCGAAACAGCATTTTTCGACGGGCGTGGACCTCACGTGGGGAACGATGCTTCGCGGCGCGGGCGGCGGCGTGCTGGGCGGGCTTTTTGCCGCGACCTTTCCGGTGGTCACCGGCGGGATCGGAGGTCTGCTGGCCGGACACGCTACTGCGCAGCGGGACGACCGGAGTTTCGTGGTGTCGCAGGGCGCGAACAAGCTGGTCTACTATGTGGGCGCGTTCCTGCTCTTCTTCCTGCCCGGGTCCGGGCTCGGGAAGGGAGGAATGGCGTCGATGACTTCCATCGTGTACTCGCCGAAGCGGCCCGAGGAATTCTATGCGCTGATGGGTATTGCGGCGCTCATGGGCGTCGTTGCGTTCTTTTTTTCGCTGTTCGCCGCGCGGCTGACCGTGCGCATCCTGGCCAGGGTCGACTACCGCAGGGTGTCGTTGGTCACGCTCGTCCTCGCGCTGGTCCTCGTCGCGGTCCCGTTCTACTCTTCCGGAGTTCATTCGCTCATCATGGCCTACGCGGTGACCCTGGTGTCGGCCGGGATCGGGATGCTGCCGGTTGCCTTCGGCGCGCGCAGGGTGAACTGCATGGCGGTGCTGCTCGTTCCATTGATAATCAACATGAGCGGTCTTGGGCCGCCCGTGCTGAGGTTTCTTGGCTTGTGATTCGTGGCCGAGCCGGAGGCCACGCCGTTCCCGCGCGGTGCGGTCGTCTGCTGCCGGCGCGTTGTTCGTTGCTGTCTCTTCGAGGAAAGTGGCATGTCGGTGATCGAACTTACGGTAAGGTCGCACGACCGGATCGGCGAGCTCGCGCGCATCACAGAACCGCTTGCGCGCGCAAAGGTAAACATCCGGGGCATCGCTATCGTGGACCGGGGCGACGACAGCCAGGTGCGGCTGATCCTGGACAACTTCGTGAAGGGAAGGCAGGTCCTTGCCGACAGCGGGTTTCAGTGCACCTCCGCGGAGGTGCTTGCCGTCGAGATCGAGAACGCACCGGGAGAGCTGAACCGCCTGGCCAAATGCCTTGCCGATGCCCAGATCAATATCAAGTACACGTATCCCCTGCACGACCGCACGCCGTTGTGCGTCCTAGTCATCGGCGTCACCGAGCAGGAACTCGATCCGGCCATCCAGTCGCTCGAGAAGCAGGGGTTCTCGTTCCTGCTGGAGCACGGGCCGGAGTAGGCGCGCCCGAATTGACCACAGAGACACGGAGAACACAGAGAGCGCCATCGGATGACGGGCGCTTTGGACTTTCCTGATTTCTCCGTGATCTCTGTGCCTCTGTGGTGAATAATAGAGTTCAACGAAATGAAGGGCATTGTACACTTCATAGCCGGGATTGCAGCGGCGACGTTCGTGCCGAAGGCGGCCGACATGGCCGCCTCGGGGAATTCGTTCGTCTTTCTGCTAGGCGGGCTGTTCGGGCTGCTCCCGGACACGCTCGATTTCAAGTTCTACCACTTCTTCTACCGCCGCGACCGGAACGTCGACCCGGACCCCGCGTCGCTCGATCCGAAACAGATCGCGCAGCAGGTTGCGGACTGCGCGAACGACGCGTTGAAGACCGGCAAGGAGGTGCGCCTCCAGCTCCACACGATCCCACTGTCCGCGGACACATGGCGCAGGTACACGGTGGCGTTCGATGTTGAGCAGAGCGCGGTCGAGGTGGAGATCGGTCCAGTGATAACGACGTCGCAGGTCCCGTTCTGGGGCTCTGCGCCGAAGGAGAACAACTACGGGCGCGCGAAGGTCAACGGCCGGATGCTGTACACATACGACCGGTCTACCGCGGTGGATATCCTGCGCGGGCCGAGCTTCTCGTTCCTCCCGGTCGGGAAGGACCAGGTCGAGATTGCCTTTCTGCCGTGGCATCGAAGCTGGAGTCACAGCGTCACGTTGAGCCTGTTCTGCGGCGCGGTCATGTGGCTCCTTCTGGGGATGGCCTACGGACTGGCCACGGGGCTCGCGATGCTCGCGCACGTGCTGCTCGATTCGCTCGGCTTCATGGGGAGCAACCTCTTCTGGCCGATAACGAAGAAGCGGACACTGGGGCTGCGGATGACGCGGTCGGCGAGCGCGATGCCGAATTTCGTGTCCGTCCACGCGTCGCTCGTGATAATCCTGTTCAATCTGAACCGCATGTCGGCGACTCCGGTTTTTCACGCGCCGTGGTACGAGTTTTTCCTCTGGTCATTTGCGCTGCCTCTGGCGGTCCTGCTGGTACTCGCCGAGGTATTCAAGCGATACGAGCCTCCGGCGCCGAAGGAGCCGGCCGTCCTGCGCCAGTTGGAGATCCAGGACGAACAGACGGAGATGTTCGGGTAGGGGCGGGGATCAGGACATCAGGGGATCAGGAGATCCGAGGATACGGGGCTGGACTTCGCCAACGGGCCGGTCATGGGCATCGTGCTTTGGAGCGTCGAAGCCGCAGCTTTTGACCTTCAATGATGCGGCCAAAGACCCAGGCCTGCACTGTTCACGGATTAAGGAAAGGCACGGACAGCCTGTCGAGTTTGTAGTAAGCCACGCAGGCCGCAGCCGGAGTGGCGTCTTCTTCCG
>JAVHLO010000017.1 GCA_031082105.1 Planctomycetota bacterium | reverse complement strand
CGGGGCGGACAATTCCTACATAATCTACCGCAGATCGCGCGAAGAGATGCCCGCGCGGGCGGAGGAGGCCCATCACGCCGTGGAAGAAGGCGTGAAGACGGAGTTCCTCACGCTGCCCGTGGAGTACATCGGCGACAACAGCGGCTGGGTGAAGAAGATGCGCTGCCGGCGCATGAAGCTCGGCGAGCCCGATGCCTCCGGACGCAGGCGGCCCGTCGAGATACCCGGCTCGGACTTCGAGATGGAAGTCGACGCCGTGATCGTCGCCATCGGCAACTCGCCGAACCCGCTCATCCCGCAGACGACGCCGAAGATCCAGACGGGCAAGCACGGGACGATCGTCGCGAACGAGGAGACGATGCAGACGACGATGGAAGGCGTATTCGCCGGCGGCGACATCGTCTCCGGCGCGGCGACCGTCATCTCCGCGATGGGCCACGGCAAGAAAGCCGCCCGCGGGATACACAAGTTCCTCGGCTGCTAGTTTTGGAGGAAAAAGAACATGGAACACAGGCGCGCAGTTGTCATCGTATGTCTGGCCGCAGTTTGTCTCTGTACGTCCCTCTCCTGCAAGTCCTCGACTTCGCAGGAACTGGACGGCGCAAAGGTCGTGCGCGCGTTCCAGGGGGCGGTCGCCTCGGCGGCGGAGAAGGTGAAACCGTCCGTGGTATTCGTCGAGGCCTCGACCCGCGCGGGCGCCGATGAGACCGAGACCGGACGGCGGACGTATCGGTCCGCGACCATCAGCGTCACCGGCCTGGCCGTCGCGGACGGCGGTTTCCTGCTCGTCCCGCTCGCGTTGAAGCCGGAGAATATCGAGCGGATCCGCGTGTGGATCGACGAGACCGAGTACGAAGCGAACCTGCGCGATTCGGACGAGAAGACAGGCGTCGGGCTTCTCCAGGTGCAGGACCCGCCGCAGCTCGTCTCCGCGGTGTTCGGCGATTCCCGGCAGGTGCAGGTCGGCGATTTCATCGTCGGTGTCAACGCCTCGGGAAAAGAACAGGCCTTCGAGAAATTCCTCGAGTTCGCCTCCGTGAAGGGGAAAGTGCAGACGGCGCTCCTCGACGAGCTGCGCACCACCGTTTCGTATCCGCCCGGCGGCACGGTCTTCGTCAATATGAACGGCGAGATCGTCGCAATGTCCCTTGGAAACAGGATTTCGCTCACCAACGAGATCCGCGAAGAGCTCGGCCGGATGCTGGCCCGGGCGGGGAAAGAGGACCCGAACCTGATCACCGAAAAAAAGAAACCCTGGCTTGGCGTGACTTATGCGAAGCTCGGCGACGAGTACGCCGATGCGGTCGGTCTCCCCAAAGAGTCCGTCCTCATCCAGCGCGTGTATCGTGACTCGCCGGCCGCGCAGGCCGGGTTGCAGACTCACGACCTCGTGACCGCCGTGGACGGCAGGAAGATCACGAAGAAAGGGCCGCAGGCCCTCGGCGAGTTTGAGAAGATGCTCAAGCCCGAGGTCGACAGGGAGATCAAGTTTTCCATCCTGCGCGGGGGAGCAACGCTCGAGCTTGCTGCGAAGTTCCAGGAGGAGCCAAAGCCCCGCGAATTCAGGGCGGAGAAGATCGGGATCATCGTGACCGAGATCACAGACATACAATGGTACGAAAAAGCGCTGGACACGCGTGAGGGTGTGCTCGTGAAGCAGGTAATCCCCGGAAGCCCGGCCGCGACGAGCAAGCAGTTCGGCGAAAAGACCATCACGGAAGGGAACGTGATCGTGAAGCTCGGCAATGTGCCCACTCCGAACATGGACAAGTTCATCGAGGCCGTGCGCGCGCTCGAAAAGGATGCCGCCTCGGTCGTGCTGGTCACCCTCGCGCGGGAACGCCATTATGCCCACGAGGTGATCAACCTGCAGATCGGAGGCCGGGGGAAGAAGTAGTCTGCGCGCCGTCGTCCGTTCCGTGCCGGGGATTTCAGAGAAGGCGTGGAACGTGAAGTCCCCCTTAGTAAAGGGGTCCCGACTGCGGTCGGGATCGCGGCTGCGGCCTTGAGATTCAGGGGGTTGTCCGAAAGTCCCCCTTAGCAAAGGGGGATTCAGGGGGTTGTTAGGGCGAGAAACGAATAGAATGCCCGAGTTTTTGTGAAATATCGGAGATGCCCACATGCAGACCACGTCGAAGAGAGTTGCCCTTCTCGCGTTGGCGCTGGCGCTCTGCCTGAGCCCGGCCACGATACCTGCGCAACAGCCCGACGAGGAGGCGGGCGCGAAACTCTTCGCGAACGTCGACCCCGCAGTTGTCGCGGTACAGCACGAGCGCGCCGGCGGAAGCGGGTTCATCGTTTCCTCGGACGGGTACATAATCACGAACGGCCACGTGGCCCAGGGCGATATCGAGGCGGATGAGAGTCCCAAGGCCGTGGCTCGGCGCATAACAGTCATCCTCTCCAACGAAAAAAGGTACAAGGCGCGGGTCATCGGCCACAGCCTCGACCCGGACGTCGCGCTTCTTAAGATCGAACCGGAAGAGCCGCTGCAGACGGTGACGATCGGCAATTCCGACACGGTGAAACCCGGCCAGCGGAGCTACGCGTACGGCATGCCGACGGGTCTCAAGCGCACGCTGACCGCAGGCATCGTGAGCAATGTCGAACGGACGGACCTGCATACCTTCACGAAGGTCATCCAGACCGATGCCGCGATCAATCCGGGCAACAGCGGCGGCCCGCTCTTCAGCGAGAAGGGCGAAGTGCTCGGCATAAACACGTACGGAAGGGGCGGCGAGGGGCTCGGCTTCACCATCCCGATAAACGTGGCGATGGTGTTGAAAGACCATTTCATGTCGCGCGGCTACTTCCGCCGGGCGGCGCTGCCGTTCTTTGTGACGCGCTATATCGACGACGAGCTCGCCGCGGCCATCGGGGTGGGCGACGGCGTGTTGATTGATCACGTTGAGGCCGGATCGCTCGCCGCGACGGCGGGACTTGCGGCCGGCGATATCATCACGGAGATGAACGGCCGACCCGTCGTGGCCAAGACCGAGGCCGCGCACAGGGATTTCGTCTGGGCGCTCGTCACGCAGCCGGTCGGCGGACAAGTGAAGTTCAAAGTCCTCAGGAAGAGCGGCGAACAGTTCTCCGCGGTCGAGATCGAGGGGACGCTTGTGGAAGACGAACCGGCCGTCGAACATGGATGGCAGGTCGGAGAAATCGACGAACTGCGATACGACGATCTCGGGTTGGGAGTGAAACCGGTCACCGCGCTCTCGCGCTACCTCTACGGGCTGCCGAACGTGCCCTGCGTGCGCGTGACAACGGTCCGCTCGGGTTCGCGCACGGCGAAGGCGGAAATGAGGGAAGGCGACCTGGTCGTCGCCCTTGACGACGTGAACGTCGGGGGCGTCGAGGAGTTCCGCAAGGAACTCGATAAACGCCTGATCGCCTGCCAGCAGTACATCCGATTCACCGTCATGCGCGGCAACGACGTGGTCAGGACAGCAATCAAGCCGTACTACGACCTGAAGGGGAAGCGCGTGGCGCTGGTCGTGCCGCCGCGCGATGCCGAGCATCTTGAGACCATCCTGCGGTTCTTCACCACGAACGGGTGCCAGGTTTCTATAGTCAGTTCAGAACCGAAGGTCGTGATCGGTTCCGAGAAGGGCAAATCGGAGGAGGTTGCGGCGGACGCGCAGATTGACGCGCTCGACGCGAACGCTTTTGACGGGGTACTCATTGTCGGCGGCAAGGGGGCGGAGGCGTTCTGGCAGCAGCCGGCGCTTCTGCAGGCCGTGAAGAATGCGGTGGCGGCCAAGAAGGCGCTCGGCGCGGTGGGGACTGGGGCGGTGGTGCTTGCGAATGCAGAGCCCGCCCTCGCCGACAAGAAAATGACCACGGCCGAGGAATATTCTCGGCATTTGTTGGACAAGGGAATGAAATTCACGGGCAAGGACGTCGAGCGCGACGGCAACATCGTGACGACCAGCGGCTTCGACAAGCGGATCATCAAGGCCTTCCTGGCCCAGTACCGCGCCGCGGTCCTGCATGCGAAGGAGTAGAGCGGTTGGCCCGGATTATTCACGGAGGTTTGTAGTAAGGCACGTAGCCGCAGCGGAGTGCCGTCGTTTCTCGGAAGAAGACGCCACTCCGGCTGCGGCCTCGCCGGCGGCAACCACAGCAAGAGGGGCCGATGACAGACCAACCTGCCACTCCTCGTGACCTGGAACGCGTCAGCCAGAGCGTCACGCCGGCGAATTCCGGCGGAGGCGCGCTTGCCGGCGATTCCCGCGCCGCCGTCGAGGATTTCCGTCGCAGGCACCAGACCTCGCTCGTCACGCTCCTCTTCACCGACCTCGTCGGCTCCACGAAACTCAAACAGGATAAGGGCGACAAGGAAGGGGTCGCTCTTATCCAGGCCCACGCAAAGCTGGTGCGGGAGATATTGCGGTCCATCCCCGACGCGCAGGAAATCTCGACGGCGGGCGACGCATTCTTCTGTGTCTTCGTGCGGCCTTCGGACGCCGTGGCGTTCGCCCTCAAGGCGCAGGCCGCGATGCGCAGCATGTTTCGTTCAGGCAGGCCCGGGGACGGGCCCGCGCTCGCTATGAGGCTCGGCGTTCATCTCGGCGAGGTGGTCATTGAGCAACGAGAGGACAGGAACAAGCCGCTCGATCTCTTCGGGCTTCAGGTCGACATTGCAGCCCGCGTGATGTCGCTTGCCGAGGGCGGGCAAATCTTGTGCACGCGCGCGGTCTTTGACAATGCGCGACAGGTATTGAAAGGCCGGGAACTCGGCGACCTCGCCCCGCTCGTCTGGCTCAATCACGGTTCCTATCTCATGAAAGGCGTCGAAGACCCGATCGAGGTCTGCGAGGTCGGCGAAGAGGGACTCGGTGTGCTGCGACCGCCGACGGCTTCCGAAAAGGCGAGACCATCCGGCGTCTCCGAAGAGGAGCTCGGCTGGCGGCCCGCGCCGGACGGAAAAGTGCCCGGCACAGAATGGTTCCTCGAGGCGAAGCTTGGCGAAGGCGGGTTCGGCGAAGTCTGGCGCGCCACCCACAGGCGAACGAAAGACCGGCGGATCTTCAAGTTCTGTTTCCTGCGCGCGCGCTCAAAGTCGCTCCGGCGCGAACTGGCCCTCTTCCGGCTCATCCGCGAACAGGTCGGCGAACATCCCAACATCGTGCGTCTGTACGAGGTCTTCCTCGAAGAGCCGCCGTACTACCTCGGAATGGAATACGTGCCGGGCAGGAACCTGCGCGAGTGGTGCGTCGAGGGGCATCGCTTGAGAAAGCTCCCGACACAGGCGAAGCTGGACATCGTCGCCCAGGTCGCCGACGCCCTGGCCGCAGCGCACAAGGCCGGCGTGATCCATCAGGACCTGAAACCGCAGAACATCCTCGTCGATGAGACTGCGCCTTGCACTGCCTCCGGCGCGCCGAAAGTGAAACTGTCCGATTTCGGCGTCGGGCGGGTCGTCAACGAAGAGGCGTTGGGCAAGATCGCATTGACCGGCGGCGGGGCCACCCTTCTCAGAACGACAGGTTCAGCGAGCGAGTCCGGCACGATGCTCTACATGGCGCCGGAACGGATCGAGGGCCGCCCGGCTACGCCTCAAAGCGATCTGTATTCGCTCGGAATCGTGCTGTTCCAGCTCGTGGTGGGCGACCTCGACCGCGCCGTCACGCCGGACTGGGAGACCGAGGTTGCCGACCCCGTTGTCCGGGCGGACCTGCGTCTGCTGCTGGCGGGCAAACCCGAGTCGCGGGTCGGATCGGCGTCGACCTTCGCCGCGCGACTCCGCTCCTGGTCGGGCAGGCGCCGCAGGCGGACTCTCGCGGCCGTCGCGCTGGTCGCGGCCGGCATGCTTCTCGCCGCGGGCGGCACGGCGGCGTTCTTCAGCCATCGGCTGAGCACGAGCAGGCGCGAAGCCCAGGAGTCCCGCGCGCGCGCCGAACGCGAGGCCGGCCTGCGCGCGGCCGCTGAAGCGAGCGAAAAAAAAGCGACGGACGCGCTCAGCGATGTTTTTGTCTACCGGGGCGACGCGTACGTCGCCCAGCACAACCATCTCCACGCCATGCTCTGTCTGGCGAAGGCGCGGGAGCTCGCGCCGCTCCTTCGCACGGAAGTCGCCAGCTTCGCAATCCCCTGGCCGCGGGCGACGCTCGCGGACGCGCGACACTATGACTGCCGGGCGACGTGCCTCGCGGTCTCGCGGGGCGGCGAGACGGACAGAATAGCGTGCGGCTTCGCTGACGGAACCGTCCGTCTGTGGGAAGAAACGATATCGCGGGATCCGTCGGTTATCCCCGCGCACGGAGGCGCGGTTGCCTCTCTGGCATTCTCAGTGGACGGCGCCATGCTGGCGTCGGCCGGCGCGGACAAGATCGTGAAGGTCTGGGACACCCGAAGCAAAAAGGAAATCTGCGCCTTTCAGGGTCATCAGGACGCCGTCCGGTCGGTCGCGTTCTCGCGCAACAACATCCTGGCGAGCGGCAGCGCCGACCGGACCGTGAGACTGTGGGATATCGCTCAGAAGAAGGAACTCATCGCGCTTGCCCGTCACGACGGCGAGGTCGCTTCTGTAGCCTTCTCGCCGGACGGCAAGGTGGTGGCAAGCGCAGGCCGCGACAGGACCGTGCGCCTCTGGGACGCGGAGAAATGGCTCGAAATCCAGGCCATCAACGCCCACGAAAAGTGGTTGACCGCGGTCGCCTTCTCGCCGGACGGCAGAATGCTGGCAACCGGCAGCCGGGACAACACGCTCAAGCTCTGGAACACCGCCAACGGCGAGGAGATCTGCGCCATCTACGGACACCAGAACTGGATAAACTCGGTCGCGTTTTCGCCGGACGGCAAGATGCTCGTCAGCGCGAGCGAGGACGATTCCGCGAGGCTGTTCGAAGTGCCGAGCGGCGAAGAGCTCTTCACGCTGGTCGGCCACAATGGCGACGTCGCCGACGCCAGGTTCACCGCCGACGGTCGGACTCTCGTGACCGCGGGCGATGACGGCGCCATCAAGTTGTGGGCGGTACTCGACCCGCGGCTCTTTCAGCCTCTTTCGGGCCACAGCGGCTGGGCGAACTGCCTTGCTTTCTCGCGCGACGGCAACATGCTCGTCAGCGGCGGCGAGGACAACACGGCCCGCCTTTGGGCCGTGCGTGAGGGCGGCGGCGGAAAAGAGCTGAGCGTTCTGAAGGGGCATGAGGACGATGTTCTGTCGGTCGCGTTCTCTCCGGACGGCAAGACCGTCGCGACGGGCGGCAAGGACCGAACCGCGCGGCTCTGGTCGGTTCCGGATGGCGTCGCGATCTGTACATTGGTGAAGAGCGCGGACGAGGTCGACGTCGTCGCCTTTTCACCCGACGGCGGGAAGATCGCCGCCGCAACCGGTGACGCGACGATAACGATATGGACCGTCGAGGACAGGAAAGAGATCTGCCGCATGAAAGGCCACGGGGACTCGATAGGGACGATGGCGTTTTCGCCCGACGGCAAGCTGCTTGCGGCAAGTGGAGGCGCTGATTTCCTCGTTCGAATGTGGGATGCGGCAACGGGCAAGGAAGCGGGCTCACTCGCGGGACACAGGGATAGTGTGTCGGCGCTCGCTTTTTCGCCGGACGGTTCGGAACTTGTCAGCGGAAGCGACGATTGTACGCTCAGAATCTGGGGTGTCGCCGAGAAGAAGGAGAGAATGACTCTGGTCGGCCACCAGGATTCGGTATTGTCCGTCGCGTACTACCCGCACGGCCGCATCATCTTCAGCGGCGGGTTTGACAATCTGCTCAAGTTCTGGGACGCCGCCACGGGGAAGGAGCTTCGCTCTCTGCCCGGGTTGAAGGAGGAAGTGGTTTCCGCCGCGCTGTCGCCGGACGGATGGGCGATCGCCACCGGAAACTGGGACGACACCATCAAGCTATGGCGGAGCTGGCTGCCTTTCACGATGGAAGACGTGGAGCTGATGAGCGGTTGCACGGTGTACGGTTCCGACATCGCGCCGCTATCGGCCGAGCGCGAGCAGGAACTCCTTGAGAAGGCGCGGAACCCCGCTCGCAAGACCGGGCATTGAGCACCGCGGTCGTACCGAAACTTCATGGAAGGTGCTTCGCCGTGCGCCCCGCAGGGGCGTACCCTGAATAGCCGTGGGTTGGCCGCCCGCAACTCAAGGATCTTTGCTTCCCGAATCGAGGTCTGACCCTCTCCGCCTCAAACCCAAGACGACTGTTTTGCCCCGTTCTTCAGTACCCGATCTACGTCTATTCTCTGTGTCTCTGCGGTTATTTTTGTTGGCGTCTTGGCGGCTATCGGCAGGTGAACTGGGACCGTCAAGATCTTGAATTCTGTTCCGGATCCTGTGGACTCAGGATCCCAGTAGTCCATGACATCTGATATTCAGGAATACTGTCTTGGAAAGGTACCTCGACCTACTCTTCGGGATGCATGCGTTGCGGCTGGGTTTCATCGACATCAGCCGGCTGCTGGACTGTCTGGCGGTCTGCCTTGCATCGCGTCCTGTTCAGCACATGGCCGATGTCCTGCTGTCGCGAAAACTCGTTACCCAGCGCCAGGTCGATGCGGTTGACGCGGTCGTCAGGGCTCAGCTCACCCGCCATGGGAACGACCCCGCGCGCGCGTTCCGGGCGACCGAACTCGATGGCGAGCTGCGTCAGCAGTTGGTCGGACAACTTGAGCGGGCCGGCAAGGGCAGCCAGACCCCAACGGCCCTCGCGCAGCTCAAGAGGAGCGTGTCGAAGGCGCATGCCGCCGCGACGCCGACGTCCACCGTCTACGTGACCCGCGCGCCTGCGGGAAAATACTCGCTCGCAGAGAAGCTCGGCGAGGGCGGACTCGGTACCGTGATGATGGCCATGGACAACGACATCGGCCGGCCCATTGCGATAAAGTTCGTGCGTCGAGACGTCCCGGATCAGTTCCTGGAGCGGTTCCGCCGCGAATCCATTGTCACGGGACGGCTCGAACACCCGAACATCGTGCCCGTTCACGACATCGGCATGATGGATATGGCGACGGGCAAGGATGATTGCGCGGGCGTTCGTGCCGGCCGCGGCCGAATAAAAAAGACAGCCTCGAAACGTCAGCTCTACATGGCGATGAAACTCATCAAGGGGCGCGACCTCGGCGAAGTCCTGCGGTCGATCCTGGAGGGCGACAGGCAGGCCACGGACAAGTGGCCGCTGCGCAGGCTAGTCGAGGCGTTCCACAGCGTCTGCAACGCGATCGCCTACGCGCACAGCCAGGGTATAATCCATCGCGATCTCAAACCGTCGAACATCATGATCGGCGAGTTCGGCGAGGTGCTCGTGGTGGATTGGGGACTCGCCAAGGTTGCGGGCGAACAGGACTTGCACGAAGAGACTGCGCCTCGCAGGGAGAAGGGCGCCGGCCGGGTGGGCCATTCGAAATCCAGGGTCTCCGACCTGCTCGAGTCCTCCCTGCGCACGATCGAAGGCGCGGTCATGGGAACACCGCAGTACATGCCGCCCGAACAGGCCGCGGGCAGGGTGTCGCAGATAGACGAACGCTCCGATATCTACTCGCTTGGGGCTATACTCTACGAGATACTCACGTTCTGTCCGCCCTTCGAAGGGGCCACGAGCAGGGAAGTCCTGATGAAAGTACTGACTGAGGACCTTGCGCGTCCCACGGAACGGCTGCAGTCCGAACGGGATTGGTTCCGCAATGTCGGTCGACCAGTTGCCGGACGCGGGACCACCGGACCGACGAAGGGCGTGACGGTTGAGCCCGTCGCGTCATGCCCCGCGGCTTTCGAGAAACAGGTCGTTCCGCCGGAACTCGAAGATATCTGCATGAAATGCCTTGCGAAACGAAAGAAGGAGCGATATCAGTCCGCGCTGGAACTCGGCGAAGAGATCAGGCTGTACCTCGAAGGCGCCAAGGAACGCGAGCGGCGACACGAGCTGGCGGAGGCCGCGGTTGCAGAAGGACGGAAGCTCGTCAAGACGTACTTCCTCCTGAAAGAAACCGCCGCCGTCGAAAAAAAAGAACGCGCGCGAGGCCGAGGCCAGGGTGAGCGGTTACCTTCCTCTGGAACAGAAACAGGAACTGTGGGCGGTTCAGGACCGCGCCAAGGCCGCCGAACGGTCCGTCGTCATGACCCTGGGCGATGCCATTGCCAAACTCATGGAGGCGATCGGGCACGAGCACGGCAACGAGAACGCGCGCAGGGCGATCTGCGAACTCTACTGGGACAGGTTCATCGCCGCGGAACAGCGGGACGACGAAATGGACATGGCCTACTACCGGAGTCTGCTCCTTACCTACGGCAGGGAATGGTACACGGGCAGGTTGAAGGGCAATGGAACGCTCGTCATCCGGACACGTTGTTTCGAATGCAAATGCCTTCGTCCGGTCGGGTCGAAGGAGAGAGGGCAGCGGGGGACCACCGCGGTCGACGCCGGTGCGGGCCCGGGCGGACTGGATGTCATCCTCCATGAAGATGAAATGGTCGAGACTCCATGGGACGGCGATTCGTCGGGCGAGGGCGACAGGAATCTCATCCCGCGCGTTGAACTACGCGGAGCTGCGAGGCACGGCCATGATTCATCGTGTCGCGCCACAGATCTGGCTGGCGCCGATGTCCGGATCTTCGAGTATGCCGAGTTCAAACGCCGGCTCGTGCCGACCTATCCTGAAGGGCTTGCGCGCGTCCTGGGAATCGCGGAAAATGAGATCGCTGCAAGGAAACGGGAGGCCGCGGTCCGCGCTGAGGCGAACCCGCCATGTCTTTCTCCGGAGGACGGACTCTATCTCGGCCCGACACCGACGCTGCCGGTCCCGATCCCGCCCGGAAGCTATCTCCTCCTGATCGAGAAGGCAGGTTTTGCCCGGCTTCGTTGTCCGGTCCTCATCCACCGTGAGGAGAAGGCGGAGCGGACTATTACGCTGTACGCTCCCGGAGATTGTCCCACCGGGCTTGTCGTGGTGCCGGCGGGCGAGTTCACATATGGCGAGACGGAAGCGGGGCACGAGCTGGAGACGCGGCGTATCGGTGATTTCTTCATCGGCGTCAATCCGGTCACCTGCGCGGAGTATCTCGAGTTTCTGAACGACTTGGCGGCAACGGATCCTGCGCAGGCAAAGAGTCGCGCCCCGCGTGCCGCCGAGCAGGTGGGGCACTACTGGGAGCCGGATGAAAACGGAGTCTTCCGCATGCCGTCACCGGGGGACCGCCGGCTTGCCGCCGGAGGGAGGCAACGGGACTGGCGCCCCGATCAGCCCGTCACCTGTGTCAGTTGGCATGATGCCCTCGCCTATTGCCGATGGAAGTCCGGGAAGGACGGGCGCGTGTATCTGTTGCCGACGGAGGAACAGCGGGAGAAGGCCGCCCGTGGCGTGGACAGCCGCAGTTTTCCTTTCGGCCGGTATTGCGATCCGACGTTCTGCAATGTACGCGACTCGTTCCCGGACGGGAGCCGGATGGTGGGCGTAGGAGAATTTCCGCTGGACGAGTCGCCGTACGGCGCGATGGGGATGGCGGGCAATACCCGCGAGTGGTGCCTGAACGACGGCGGCCGCCGTTGGCGCAACTGGCGCGCGCTCAGGGGCGGCTCCTGTGACCAGTCGACCTGGCACTCGCACGCGGGGCGGCGCTTCGGTAACCAGCCGAACGGTGTGAACTGGATCCACGGCTTCCGCCTCATGTCGCCGTGCGGGTCGGGCGCTGATTGAGGATTGAAAAGACCCAGGGGTAGGGGTCATCTCTGAAAGCGCATTCGTTCAGGATCCTGAACGAGAGTCTGACCCGGCCCCAGCCGAGCCGCTACCCGTTTCTGGTCTCTCATCCAGCGCTCGCGCCCGGTTGGAAAACAGTTCACGGGCTTCATGGACCAGGGAGGCACAGTAGTCCAGACAAAGCTTGCACAGGACTGTTGGGCTATTGTCTGCTAGCTTCTTTCCCATGTGCGTAGTCGGTGCGCCTGCGACAGAAACAAAAATGTTGTAGTTGATCTGCGGCTTGCTGGGAATGCGCCTTTCATTTGGGGTCCCCGCGTCGACAATCCAGAAGAAGCCGTCACTGTCCTGACGCCACTGCGCGCCTGGAAAAGGCGAAGGACCAATGGCCTCTGGCGAGGGAGCTTCGCTCAGAACCGTAAAGGTGAGCTTGTGCTCCCCCTTGTGGAAATCATCGACTCTGGCGTCATGAAAGAACCGCAACAGCTCATCACCGCCCATCTCGACTTGCTTTGCCTTATACCATTGTTCGAATCCAGAAACGCCTTTTCCTTCCTTCTGAAGGGCGTAAGTGATGGCTCTGCAGGAATTCAAAAAGGAATTGAATGCCGCCTTGAAAGACACGGCATCTCCTGAGCTTTCAAGGCTGGCGATTGCCACACGACTGTCCTCAATCTTGTGACTTGAACCGGCAAGATGCTGGGCGTCGCTTTCTCTTTCAGTAAGTCGGACTCGCGACTCACCCCTGCAACTTCAAGGTCCGTCAGTATCTTGAGAAGCGCGCCAGCCGCAGCAGATGGATCAAGCGAATCTGCATACAAGAACAGCTAGTAGGGTCAGACCTCGAATATGGAATACCAAAAGACTGAAATCCACAGCGCCACCTCCGTTCTCGCTCTCCCTTGGGCCGAAGGACGAAACCGGATTGCTGCTGTTCCTGTCGGGCTTGCCGTATCACGTCAGGGTGACACAGCAATACGGTATCATACCGAATCCTCGAGGGGAAATCAAGCGCATCCCGCGTTTGCGGAGTCTCCGGTGGAAGCGATGCCCCGACCGCAGTCGGGGCATGACATACAGGCCGGGCCTTCCGCGGCTGGCTGGATTCCCGCGTTCGCGGGAATGACAGAAGGCGGGCAGCAGTGTAGCACAGGCGTCTCGCCTGTGCGAACTGCCGGCAGGGATGCCGGCGCTCCCGGACGCGTCTCGCCTGCGCGGACTGCCGGCAGAGATGCCGGCGCTCCCGGACGCGGCCGCCCGGTGCGTGAGATGGGGGACAGGATTCCCGTCCCCGATCACGGTCGAGGGCGTGCTTGCGCGGGAATGACCGTGGAGTCGGCATGGATCATCCCCAGGTTGTTTGACAAGACCGCCCCGGCGTGGTAATATGTCGCGCTCTGTTTTAGCGTATCACGCTCAATCAGCGTCGTGTTGCCTGCCAATGGGCGACTTGCGTCCGGAGGATGTCGACATGGTCTATTCCAGTGGCGAGGGCGAAAAGGTCGTTCTCGAAGCCCGCTATACGGGCGGGATGAAAATCCTGGCGTGGGTCCTCTTCCTCTTCCTGGCCAGCTCCGCGTTCGGCCTGGTGTACGGGGCGGAACTGCCCAACAAGGTGTACGGCTGGGCATTCTGTGTATTTCCGCTCGGCGCGCTCTATCTCGCCCTCCGCACCCGACAACGGAGACTGGTCGTCAAAGAGACCGGCGTCGAAGACATTCGGGCCTTCAGCAGCAGGTGGTTCCCGCTCGACGATCTTGTCATCATCACCTACGGCGCGCCGCAACCGCACGTCAGCTACGGCGCAACGGCGACCTTCAAGGACGTGCACGACCGGGCCATCCACGTGACCTCCTACGAGGGGAGCCAGTCGATCTTCGACGCGCTTGCATCGAGGATCATCCCCCGCCTGGCGGAGGCGGCCATCCTGAAGATCGAACAGGGCGGCGAACTCCGGTTCGGCGCGATCGTCGCCAACAAGAAAGGGGTAACTGCTGGGACATTCCAGGCGACCTGGCAGGAGCTCGGCGAGATCAGCATCGCGGCGGAAGGCGTGAGGCTTTTCGTCACCGGAAGACCGGACATGACCTACGTCGCGCCGATTTCCACACCGAACGTGCAGGCCCTGATCAGGGTGGCGCAGTCGTTCTTCGACAAGGCGAAGGACGCGGCCCAGGGCGCTGCGCCGCAGGCGGCCCGCGCCACAGAACGCCCCGCGATCAAGGGAAGCAAGCGGTTCCCTGAGACGCTGCCCGAACTCGGCAACCTCGTCTACATGGAGGACCGCAACCTGCGCGGGGTCATCATCGCCGGCGTCATCGCCGTCGGCGCCGTCGCGGGTTTCGTAGCGGTGATCGCCTCGGGAGATGAAGACGTCGTCGGCGTGCTCATCATTCTCGGGATCGTCGCCGTCATCTCGGGACTCGCGGCGTTCGGTCTCACATTGACCGGGATCGGGCTCTATCAGAACGGCGCCTTCGACGGCAAGAAGAGCATGAAATGGGCCGACTGCAGGACCGTGACGTACTCGATAGTCGACCGATACGTGAACGGCGTGTTCCAGGGAAGGAACCACAACATGTCGTGGGGCGATAAGGCGGGCACGAGCTTCAGCGTCAACGGAGCCGGCGCAAAGATGGAGGCCGTCTGCGACATCGTGCTCGAAAACGCGCTGCCGCCCGTCGTCAAGCACCACCTCCAGATCTTCGAACAGGACGGGAGGATTGACTACGGTAAGCTTGTAGTCGCCCGCGACGGACTCCGCTATGGCGACAAGGTCATACCATGGGACAAGTACGATTCCGTCGACGTGCGCGCGGGCTACGTGCACATCTGGGAAAAAGGGAACGACAAGTCCGTCGTCCAGTTCGATCTCGCTCAGGAGAACGGTCGTGTCTTCTACGCGGTACTGATGTGCCTGACCGAAAAACCGCGCGAGTAGACGGACGAACGATTCTGGATTCCAGATTTGCGATTCTAGATTGTCCGGCATCGGATCCGGTTTTCGAGACCGACGAGGACCGAGAGGACGCACAAACAGCTCAAGGAGTATCTCGTATCATTCTGACCCGGCCCGTTCCCACACCATGTACGAGGGAAACCGCCAAGACGCCAAGGAAATCAAGTGAACGTCAGGATTACTGCGCAGTCCCCGCCAACCCCGAGATGGGACGGCGCTCGAAAAGAACCACGGATAAACACAGATGGACACCGATAGACTCGCCGGTTTTTGCGCATCGGTGTTTGTCCGTGGTTCATCTCGATAGCCGACATACGCGCTCGGGATAGCTGACAAACGTCGAATTTTATTTCACGTTTCGGCGGTAGGGTACGGCTGGCGAATTCCCGATGTGTCCGGCCCTTCGCTGAATGAGCTGCCCCGACCTTGGTCGGGGGCATGACAGCGAGTCAGACTTCATGATCGAGTTGGGTCAGTCCCCGATTTTCGAAGGTCTCAAAAACAGCATGGGTCGATCGCCAATGAACACAATTCGAAAACTGTTTCCCCTTCTGGCGGTCTGCCTCGTCTCCTGTTCCATCACGGGCTACGAGCAGACCTTCAAAGTCTCCGACAGCGAAGTCGACGATCTCGTCGCAAAATCGAAATATGCGCACCACCTCGGCCGAACACGGAAGACCGAGGAACCGCAGGCTGAACAGAAGCTGGAGGGACTGACCGTCGACGACTGCATCGGGATCGCGCTGCGCAATAACAGGCGCTACCTGAACGAGCTCGAGAACCTCTTCGTGCGGCATATCGACGTGGAGGTCGAGAAGCACAACTACTTCCCGCTCCTGGACCCGCTGTCCATGAGCTACCAGTCGGCATGGGCCAACAACGGCATAAAGAACCAGACCGATACGTACTCCTCCTCGACCGGGATCCGGCAGAAGATCCCGTTCGGCGGCTCGCTTGCCGCAACATCGACCCTCGCCCATGCGGAAGACGAGGCCGACCCGAAGACGCGCGGGTCGACCCTGACGCCGTCGGTCACGCTCACGCTGCCGCTGATCAAGGGGCGGGGGATGATCGTCGGCATGAACACGCTCGTCAGCGCCGCGCGCGCACACAGGTACGCAACAAGGGAGGTCGAGAACATAAAACAGGCCTTCCTGATCGACGTGCTTGACAAGTACTTCTCCATCGTGTCGCTCCAGAAGGAAATAAAGAACTACGAGATCAACCTGGAGAACGCGACCAAGCTGAAGGAGAAATCCCAGACCCAGTACGATTTCGGAAAGGTGTCCAAGGTTGACGTCTTCCGGGCCGAATACCTCGAGACCGGCGCCAAGAAAGACCTGCTGATCGCGCGAGAGAACCTCAAGCTCTCGATGGACGCCTTCAAGATCGACCTCGGTATCGACCCCGAGACCGATATCTCGCTCCAGGAGCAAGAGATCGCCTTCGCGGAGGTCGACGTGGCGGAGAAGGACTACATGGCATCCGCCCTCGAGAACAATATCCTCTGGCAGAATACCAAGGACCAGTACGACGACGCCAAACGCAACCTGGTCATCGCCAACGATCTGACGAAGATCCAGGCGGATCTCACCGGAAGCTGGCAGGAGACCCGGTCGGCCGACGACCCCACCGAGAGTTACGACCGCGACGATGAGGAATGGAACGCCGCGCTGACGGTCAATATCCCGCTCGACAGGAAATCGATCGAAGCGGAATACCACAAGCGGGTCGTGGAGTTCGTCCAGTTCGAGCGGAACTTCGACCTCTCCAGGGACATGCTCGTGCGCGACGCCCGGTCTCACGTCATCGCGGTGAAACAGGCGAAGCTCGAGATGGACAGCGCAAAGATCGCGGTCGACCAGGCCGAGAAGGCAAAGGAGCTGCTCGATGTCCAGTACGAGCAGGGGGTCGTCACGAACCGCGACGTGATCGACGCCCAGTTGGACGTGATCCGCGCGAAGAACGGGTACCTCAGATCGCTCGTTTCACACAAGGTGGCGACCCTGCGCCTCAGACAGTTCGAGGGCACACTGGTCCTGGATGAGACCGGAGGATGGTGGCGGTAGCGGCCCGCCTGTTCGACACCAGAAAAGAAGGTGGATTGCGTGTCATTGCGAGCCGCAGCGAAGCAATTTCCTTCACTCCAGAACAAGGAGACTTGGCGATCTTTTCGCAGCGGCTCGCAATGACATAGAGGGCATGCCGCGTCCTTGCCACGATTCGCGAATGAACGGGGTTGATTGACCGACAGAAGGTGACCACGGAAACAAAGGAGCTCCGAGATGATGAATCGCGAGAACAAAGAAAAGAGAATGGGGAAAGACGCGGCACAAGGGGCGGTCCGCCGTCCACGACACGGGTCCGGCGCGGCCAGGGCGTTTTCGTTCCTCTTGCGCCGATCCGCGGCTCGAACCACCGTCCTCGCCGCACTCCTGATCACGACGGCCTTGTTCACTCCGTCCTGCGGCCAGAGCACGAGCGAGGTCCCGGTCGCCACAGCTCAGAAAAGGCCGCTCCGCATCGTGCTGAACCAGGAAGGCACGCTCCAGCCCTATAATTTCGTCAGGATCAAGGCGGATATCAGCAGCGTACAGCAACTGACCGTCACTTTTCTGGTCCCGAACGGCACGAGCGTAAGCGCGGGAGAAAAGCTGCTGGAGTTCGACCCGATGGAGGTCGACGACGCGATCAGCAAGGCGCAACTGGAGGTCCGCTCCGCCAATACCTCCGTCGTCAATATGCAGGAGGAAAAGAAGAAGTCCGAGCTCGATAGGGAACTCAATCTGCGCGAGGCCGAGTTCAAGAAGGACGTCGCCGAGAAGAACCTGTCGAAATACGTCGAAGTGGAGTATCAGAAGGAGTTGGACGGCCTGGAGATCGCCATCAAGAAGGCCGAGGTGAACCTCGAAGAGGCGCACAAGAACCTCGAAGCGGCGCAGCGGCTCCTCGATAAGGGGCTCGTCCCCAAGTTTGAGGTGCAGAAGAACGAGATCGCCCTCGAAGAGGCGACGTTCCTCCTCGGCAAGACCAAGTCCGACCTGGACCTGTTCAAGAAGCACACGGACCCACTGCGACGCCGCGAACTCCAGAACGAGGTCGACACCTCCTCGCGTCTCCTCGAAAGCCGCAAATCGTACTTCGGCGCCGTACTGTCCCAGCGTGAATCCGATCTGGCCAACGCGGACTACAGGCACGAAGAGGCAAAGAAGGACCTTGAGAAGCTCAAGAAGGACAAGGGGAACCTGCTGGTGAAGGCCCCGGTGGAGGGGATCGTGAACTACGGCGAGCCGCAGACCGGCAATTTCAGGTGGGGCGGCGACGAGACGGAGCTCAAGGTCGGCGAGAAAGTCCGCGCGCAGCAGACGCTTATGTACATCCCCGACCTGAAAGAGATGTTCGTCGAACTCCAGATAGACGAGATCGACATCTCGAAACTGCTGGCAAGCGACAAGCCGAAGGAGGAAAAGGCGGAGGAGGGGGAGGCGGAGCCCGACATCGACCTGAATTCCCTCACGGAAGAACAGCTCATGGGCGTCTTCATGAAGGCTGGCAAGGAAGCCCAGGAGCTCTTCGCGTCGCTTGATACTTCGAAAATCGACGAGCAAGGCGGGGGGCGGCGGGGCGGCAAGATGACCGATATGTTCGCCCTGCTGAGCGAGGCCGACCAGAAGAAGGTCAAGAAATTCCTCGCGAAACACCTCGGCCAGAAACCCTCGACCCGGTTCAAGCCCCTGCCGGTGAAGATCGTCGCGGAGGGCTTCCCCGATGCCGTCATCAACGGCGTGATCGACTACGTCGCGGGCGCCGCCCAGTCGGGTTCGTGGTGGGAAGAGACCACGAAGTTCCAGGTGAAGGTGAAGCTCGAAAATTCCTTCGACTGGTTCCGGCCCGGCATGAAGATGAAGGCGGAGGTCGTTGTCGAGGAGACCAAGCCGGTCGTCTGTATCCCCGTCGATGCGGTCTTTTCGAAGGACGACAAGCGCGTCTGCTACGTAAAGAACGGCAGCAGCTTCGAGGCCGTGGAGATCGAAACCGGCAAGACGGACCGGAGCTTCATCGAGGTGACCAAGGGGATCAGCGCTGGAACCGTCGTCGCGCTCACGGAACCGGCGCAGCAGAAATAGCCGGCCGGCCCGGTCTTTCCGCGAGACTAGAGCCTCTTGAATCTCTTGCGTTCTCGCTTTCGTTTCCGTGTGTTTCTGTGGCTTTCAACAATGTGCTCGGGGTTGTCCGCCTCGGGCGGATCCGCTG
>JAVHLO010000179.1 GCA_031082105.1 Planctomycetota bacterium | reverse complement strand
GGTAGCCAACGGTCAGGGCTATGTTCCCAGGCCGCTTCTCCCGGTACTCGCTGCTCACTACTCGCTACTCGCTACTCGTACTCGCCTACAGGCCTTCTTCCAGCTCCCCGGTATCAAGCACTTCGGCCGTGACGAGAATGACGATCATCTGCTTCTCGTCGATCTTTCGCTTCACGGTGAACAGCGGGCCAAGGATCGGGATTCTCGACAGGAACGGAACATGTTCTTCGATGTCCTGGTCCAGGACATTCTTCATCCCGCCGATCAGGACGGTGCCCTTGTCCGGCATGCGGACGGTCGTCATTGCCCGCTGGAGCCGGACCTGCGGGAGCTGGATCCACACCGGGAACGCCTCGGTACCCTGCGCGATGTCAAGCTGCCGCATCTGGATGTTCTCGGACATGCCGGGCCTGAGCTCCAGCGTGATGTACTTCCTGTCGTTGCTGACGATTGCGCGCACGTCAAGCGCCAAGCCGAACTGAATGTAGCCGATGATCGGGTCGTACGCGCGGGCGTCAGTGGAGATCTGAACGTCGTAGTCCTGGATGTAGGCGCGCTGCTGGGCGACGAGCAAGTGGGCGCGCTGCGTGTTGAACACGGTCACGCGCGGGGCCTGAAGCGTCGTCGACATCTCCTTCTTCTGGAGCGCGCGGATGACCGCATTTGCGCTCCAGTCTTCAAGGACATTCACCACCATACCCATACCGCCTCGCGGGAGCAATGATGTTCCGACCAGGGCGTTTCCGGTCGGATCCGTCAGCGGCACCTGTGTCCTGAACCTGAAGTCGGAGAAATGGGTGCCGAACGCGTTGGCGCCGCCGGCATTGCCCGGCTGGCTCCAGAAGCCGGTGTCCTGTGGCTGGGCGCCTGTCGTGTCGTCTGTGCGGAACGGCGAGCCCCAAACGGCCTGGTTCGCACCGGTATCCAGGTCGCTCGTATTGTCGTCGTTTCGAAGCTCGATACCCACGTGCTCGAGGAAATTGTCGTCCACCTTCAGGAATCGCGCCTCGATGGAGACCATGCTGCCCGTGAACGACCGCAGCTTGTCGAGGAACTTCCTCACCTGCTGCTGGACCTGGGGCGTGTGAACGACCAGCAACTGCCCGTTGCTGCTCAATTCACACGACACGTCGGACCTTTCGGTCCATGACTGCGGGTCGATGCTGTCGGTGATGAGCTTTTTGAGCTGGTCGCCGGTGATCGCCGGCGGTGGCGGCTCATCGGATGAGAAGGCCGTTCCCATGCCGCCGCCCGCATCGGATGTCGATTTCAGCTCCAGATCCGGACCCGGGAAATCCGTCAGCGTGCGAAGCAGGTCGCGCACATCGTGGACCTGCAATTGCGGTTTCCCCGCTGCGAGCTCCGGCGTCGTTATCAGCACGAGCTTGCCTTCGAACGTATAGTCGAGCCCGTAGTGCATCAGAAGCAGCCTGAGAACGCTCTTCAGGACGAGCCCCTTGACCTGGAAGCTGATCTTCTTGTCGGCCGTTCCCTCGCGTCTCACTTCCTGCGAGATTTCGATGTTGATCTTGGCATACTCGCGTATGAAATCGACGATATCGTGGAGCGACGCGTCGGCGAAGTCGAGGTCGATCGGCGAAGTCTCAAGCGTATTCTGCACGGCTATCACTTCCGGGTCCTCGGCCTCTTCCTGCGTCAGCCCGCCCGACGTCTTCGCGCGCTCGAGTACGCGATCCCAGTAGATCTTGTCCGGGTACCTCACCAGCGCGTCTTCCGCGTACGGGACCAGAGTTTCCTTCATGCTGTTCGCCACATCGAGCCAGCGCTCCCTCCGCAGTTTCAGATGGTCGGCGTACCCGCGGACGTGCCGGGCCTGCAAGGCGTCTCTCTTGAGTTCCTGGGCTTCCCGCATGTTGGGCGCGATCTTCAGTATTTCGCCCGCAAGCGTCTCCGCCTGACTGTACTCCCTGCTGTCGAAATGCGCAATGGCCCTCTTCAGCAGGAGCGAGATATGCTCGGCAAGCGCCATCTTGCGCCTGTCTTCCTCGGTCCGCGCGATCGCCTCGGCAGCGTCAAGCTGGGTCTGCCTCCTGGCAGCGTCGGCGGCATCCTGCTTCTCCCGGCATACTTTCAGGTACTCTTCGGTCCGCTTGAGGAACCTGTCGCCCAGCCCGATATCATACGGACTCCATCTTATCTTCTCTTCGACCTTGGAGAACTCGGCAATGGCCTCGGTGTACTTCCCTTCGGCCATCAGTCTTTCGCCGGTCTTGAAGTGGTTGTTGACCTCCATCTCCGTCTGCTGGATAAGAACGGCAAGCCTGTTCTGGAAATCCTGGCCGACCGCCTGTAGTTCACCGGTCCGTTCTCCGAGCGCCATCTGGACATTGCGCAGCAGTTCCTTCGCCTCCGGGTAGTCGGGCTTGTATTGCAGAGCGATCTGGAGATTCTCCTTGGCCTTGTCGTATTCGAACGCTTTGAACTGCGCAAGCGCAGCATCATAGTGCTTCTCGGCCAGGAACTCGCCGGACTGCTTGCGCCTGAGCGCGTCGGCCTCCGCCTCGGCGAGATGGCCGGAGAAGTCACCGCCCGGCACGTCGTACGGACGGCTACCCCTGGAGGCAAGGGCGGACTCCATCCGCTCCATACTCCTTTTCAGCTCGGCAAGCTCCTCGGACGAGATCTCCTCGGTCGGCTCGACGGCCGGTTGCTGGCCCTGCTGAGGCGGCGGTTGAGTGGTCCTCGTGATGCACCCACCGTGGGCGGCGACGAGGATTCCCAGCGCCACAAGGCATGCGAAAGAACAAAGCGACCTGCAAACCAAGGCCCTGAGACTCATGCGCTGACTCTCCCAAAAACATAGAACACGTTGCATATATGAAAACAAGCCCTGTTACGGCTGTTTCTTGGCAGGTATTGGCGGCAAAGCGAACTCGACCCCTTCAATGCCTCGCCCGGTGCACAGGTCGAGAACCCGTACCACTTCCATGAACGGGACGTTCTTCTCGGCGTCAACGATGACAGGCACCGGCCGGTCTATTGTCTTCTTGTATTCCGCGTGTTTCGCCGCTATGCCTTCCATGAGCGCATCGATGTTCGCCATGCGGTTTTCGGCGAGCCAGAACTTGACCTCGCCGGTCGTTTCATCATACTTGATGATCGCGCGGATCTCCTGCGCCAGGGGCTGATACGCCACGTTGCGCATGCCTTTGTCTTTCGGAAGGTACGACTGGAGTTTCCCCTCCATGGTGCGGAACTTGATCGTGCACATGAAGAAGATCAGCAACTGGAAGATGACGTCGATCATGGGCGTCATGTTCAACTGCGGAAGCGACACCTCGGTCTCCAGCTTCTTTCTCGCCATCGCTGCTACTCCACTTTCTCAAGTTCCACGGCAATCTCGATCTTCCAGATCATCACCTTGTACACCGGGCTCACGCATACCACAAGGATACGCTGGACCTGTTCCCACGGCGCGCGCTGGTCCGCCCGGATCATTAGCGGCACATTGCTGATTTCCCGGTCGTTCGTATCCCGGACCTCGTCGGCCAGGATGCGCAGCCTTGCCCCGAGCTGCTCCTCAGTATACGCCTGCTTCCTGAACTTGATCTCCCAATGTCCGGCCTGCCGACAGACCTTCTTGAACCTTGGGTCCGTCTTCAGCGTAGTGTAGCTGTCGCACTCTATCTCCTTGTGCGCGACGCTGACCATGATTCTCTTGTCCGACTTCTCCTTGTCCTCGACCGCCTTGATGGCCTTGGGTACGACCAGCGCCTCGACATCGCTCGACTCCATGCTGGTCACAAGCATGAAGAAGATGAGAAGCTGAAAGATGACGTCGATCATCGGCGTCATGTTCAGCTCCGGGAGTTCAACTTCTGTGGACAGACGCATGGATACGCACTCCCACTATTGGCTATCGGCAAGCCGGAGGCCTCTACTGTTGCGCAGGCCTGAACCTCTCAACCAGCTCTTCCGTGACGATTCCGGCCTCGGTCAGAAGCCGGCCAAGACGCGCCTTGAAGTAGAAGAACACGGTCAACGTGGGCATGGCCACGATAAGGCCTTCGACCGTCGTCACAAGGGCTTCGTAAATGCCCCTCGCGAGCTGCTTGGGCGACGGGTTGGCGGTATTTTCGATGACCTGAAAGGCGCCGATCATACCGGTCACCGTACCGAACAGCCCCAACATGGGTCCCACCTGGTATATGAGTGAAAGCCAGTTGATCTTGGTGTTCAGTTTGAAGGACTCAAAATCGCCCGCTTCCTGCATCGCTGTGCGCATTTGGTCGTAGCCAAGTCCCACTTTCGCAATTCCCGCCGCCATGACGGCCGTCATGAAACTCTTGTTGCTGTCACAGAGGGCCAGCGCTTCTTCATAGTTCTCTTCTTCAAGCAACGCCTCAATCTCGCCAATGAGATGCGGAGGGCAGAGCTTGTCGCGCTTCAGGGTCATAAAGAGTTCGATTGCCAGTGCGAACGAACCTACGTTGATGAGAATAATGCAGTGACCGACCAGACCGCCGGCCTTGATCATGTCGACCATGCTCTTTCTGGCGGCCGCCTGGGGAGCCGCGGCAGCGTTCGGGTCGGTGGCTGGCGCGGGGGTCTGAGCGTAAAGCCATACTGTCCCGGCCATGAAGACGACAAGCACCCACAGACACGTCTTCCAGATGAAGCTCCTCCGCGTACGCATCCAGGACTCCTTACAAAAACGACCAACTATTATGAAGCAGTCAATACTGACAGAATGGCAACGCGCTACTGCTCTTCAGCGGCACCCGCAGTCACCAATACTTCCTTGAGTCTCTTGCCGGCAGGGTCAACATAGGTCGAGGCCGGGTACTCGGCGATGAGCTCACGGAACGCGAGTTCCGCTCGTTTCGCGAAGAACCGTTTCGCTTGTTCCTCCGTGTACACGGTTGAAAGCGCCTGGTACGCGCATCCTGCCATGAAGAGGGCGCGCTCGTGTTCGGCGGAGGGTTCGCCCTTGCCGGGGAACCCGATCACGCCGGCCTTGACATAGTATCCCAGGGCCGTCCGATAGTCGTTGGGCTGTTTCGACTTCTCCCCTGCAGCGAAGGCGCAGTCGCCCAGCCCGCTCAGCGCGCCGCAGAGCAGATACCTGTTGGAAGACGCGGCGTTCTGGAGTTCCGTGAAGTGGGCCATGGCCTTCTGGTCCTGCCCGACGTTGAGCATCGAGCGTCCCAGGCCGATCTTTGCTGCGGCGGAAAGGACCGGGTACTTGTCGGCTTTGCGCGCGATCGAGGAATACTCGTTCTGGGCGTCCGCCCACTTCTTGTCGTCCTCGAGCAGGCCGGCCTTGAGGAGAGTGAGCCGGATGGAGAACTCTTCTTCAAGCGACTTCGACTTGGCCTCTGTGGCGGCGCGGGTGATCGCGTTCGTCGCGCCTGCAGCGTCACCTTTGGCCCTGAGAGCCGCGACAATGCCCAGGTGCGCATCGCGAAGGAACCGCGAATCGGGTTCCTTCGTCAACAGGTCGTTGAACGCCTTCACGGCGTCGTCGTGCTTTCTCAGCGCAACCAGGGAGCGCGCGACGCCGATGAGTCCGTGCTGCCTGAAGATGGCGCGCGCCTTATTGCCGTCCACGTCGGCCACCACCTGCCTGTATCCTTCCAGTGCCTGCGCGTAGTCTCCGCGCGAAAACGCCGAGTCTCCGCTGATGCACGAGCCCGGCCTGTCGCCGTACCTCACGTCCGCTATGTTTGCCCACTGAATCGTCTCTGTGCCGCCCTTTGCGTCCTGCAGGGAAAGCTCCTTGTAGGTCTCCTTTGCCACCTGCCCGGTCTTCTCCTTCTTGTCGGCCAGCACGACGGTGTCCGGTGTTGGAGCGGGAGCCTGGGCGAACAGAAGCCCGGCCGCCAGCAAGGAAGCCAGGAAGGCGGATAAAACCGCTATGTATCGCTGTCTTTGCATGTCAATCACTTCAAAACCCTGTCCCGCCGACGGCAACAGGCTCAACCTACTTCGGCAGCTTCGCCTCGATCTTCTTCAGCAACTCGATCAGTTTCGTCTTGTATCCCCATTGATCGTTATCGAAGTCTTTCTTCTCCACCTGGATGCCCTTGATTCCTTCGTAGGCCGGCTTGTACTCTCCGCTCTCGAACATGATGGTCACATAGTTGAACATCGTGCGCCACCAGGTCTCCGAGAACTTGCCTTCCCCCCTCAGTGAACCGAGCACGCGATTGAACAGGTCCATTCCGGACTGCCAGTATTTCTTCTGGTCCTCGCCCTGGGTCCGGCGCGACAGGGTAAGGTATACCTCGCCGAGCTCCAGAAAGATCAAGGCGTTGTCGGACTTGGTCTTTACCAGTTCCTCGTAGGTATTCCTGGCCTTCTCCCAATCCTCAAGTCCGACCAGTACCTGGGCGAACCTCCACCTGATCTCATCGACCTTGCCGGGCAACTTGCCGGAATAGCCGCCCGCAAGGGTCTTCTCAAGGATCGGCGCGGCTTCCTGACCATAGGAAACGTCGCCGGTCTCCTTCCAGATTTCGAGGAGCTTTGTGGCTACTGCGAACGCGTGCTCAGCCTTTATCACTTCGCCGGCCGCCGGAGCGTTCTTCAGCCAGATCAGGAAATACTTGGCCATCTTCGACCGCGTTGCAGCGTATTCGTCTTTGTTCTTGTCCTTAAGGTCTTTTGCCACGCTATCCAACGCAATGGCCAGCTTGCGGGCTGCGCCTGGAGTGCGCCTGTTGCCGGGCGCGCCGGTGATGACGATCTCCAGGGCGCGTTCGGCCTCCGCGAGGCGGTTTCCGGCCACGTGCGCCTCCATCACCAGCGTATGCGCGCGCGCCACCTTGTCGGGGTCCGTCGAGTACCTCTTGAGCTCATCCTCGGAGAAGAGCGTGATTACGTCTTGCGGCTTCTTCACCAGCTCGTGCATATAGACCAGCGCAAGACCGACGAGGCAGACGAACCGGCTCTCTTCGCGCTTCTGCATGACGAGTTCGTCGACGGTATCGTCGCTCTTGGCCGAATGCTCCACGTATTTCTTGTAGTAATTCT
>JAVHLO010000178.1 GCA_031082105.1 Planctomycetota bacterium | reverse complement strand
CGACGCCGCGCCGACAGACCCGACGGGGACACCCTTCGGCAGGTACCGGCTTCTCGATCAGCTTGGATCCGGCGGGATGGGAATCGTCCACAAGGCGTGGGACAGTGAACTCCGGCGCGTCGTTGCCCTGAAGATGCTCAAGGTGGAAGAAGGCCAGGGCGATCCCGAATCGGTCGAGCGGTTCATCCGCGAGGCCCGCAGCGCCGCGCGACTCCACCACCCGAATATCGTCCACGTCGACGACGTCGGCACCTACGAAGGACGTCACTACTTCACCATGGACTACGTCGAGGGCGAGGACCTGCAAGTCCTGCTCGAAAAAGACGCCGAGTCCGAATCCGAAGGGAGGCCGGGCACGGGAAGGCTGCTGCCGATGCGCAAGCGGCTGGAGATATTGAAGGACATCGCCCGCGCGCTGCAGCACGCGCACGCCAACGGGATAATCCACCGCGACCTCAAACCGGAGAACATCATCATCACCCCGGACCGCGGGCCGGTCCTGACGGATTTCGGTCTTGCGCGCGACATGACGGACGCATCGAGATCGCGGCTCACCGTCACCGGCCAGGTGATGGGCACCCCGCCCTACATGCCGCCCGAACAGATGCAGGGCGACGGCTCCAGGATAGGTCCCCATTCCGACGTGTACTCGCTCGGCGCGATAATGTACGAGCTCCTGACCGATCGAGTCCCGTTCGAATCGGCCGACCTGTTCGAGCTCCGGCGGCTGGTCCGCGACACGGACGCCGTCCCGCCGCGAAAGGTTGCCCCGCACGTCCACCAGGACGCGGAGACGATCTGTCTCAAGGCCATCGAGAAGGATCCCACGCGCAGGTACGCGGGCGCGGGCGAGTTCGCGGACGATCTCGAGCGGCATCTCAACGGCGAACCCATCCTCGCGCGCCGCACCCCGGGGCTCGCGCGCCTGTGGAGGAAGGCGAAGCGGAGAAAATCGGTCGTCGTGCCGGTCGCCGGCTCGGTGCTCATCGTGCTGTGCGTCCTTGTCGCGTGGCTGGTCTACTCGGCCCGGAAGCGGGAACGGTTCACCGGGCTGGTCTCCGATGCCGACTGGGCATTCGCGGCCGGCAACTTCAAGGACGCACGGCTGATGTACGAGCGCGCAAACGAGATCGACGACGGCGACGACCATGTGAAGACGCGGCTCGCCGCAAGTCTCGCCGCAATCGAGCGCGCCGCGAAGATCAGGGACGACGCCGGTATCCTCTGCGCGCGCGGCAAGTCGGCCGCCTCGACCGACCCGGCGGGCGACGCGGCCTTTGAGAGCTTCACAAAGGCCATCGAGACCGACCCCTCCTACGCGGAGCCGTACTTCGAGCGGGCCGGCGTACGCTGGCGCAGGCGCCAATACGACGGGGCGCTCGCGGACCTCACAGCGGCGATCAAGAACGACCCGCGATTCGTCAACGCGTACCGCGACCGCGCGCTCATACTCGAAGAGCTCGGCGAGACCGGGAAGGCGCTCGCTGATTTCGCCAACGTCGTTCAGCTCGACCCGGAAAGCGATGCGGGCCGCTTCGCAAACGGCGTGCTGCTCCGGAAGGAAGGCAAGCTCGACGCGGCCATCGCCGAGTACGACAGGGCGATCGGGCTGAACCCGCGCCTCCATTGGGCCTACAACAACCGCGGCAATGCGCGGTTCGCCAGGGATGATTTCGAAGGCGCGATCGTCGACCTTGACAAAGCGATCGAGCTCAGACCGGGCTTTGCGGCCGCGTATTTCAACCGCGGCAACGTGCGCTGCAAGACCGGCGACGTCGAGGGCGCGATCGACGACTACAGCAAGGCGTTGGCCGCGGACCCGCGCCACGCGGAGGCGTTCATGAACCGCGCCTATGCGCGGGACGCAAAGGGCGACCGCACAGGCGCGATCGCCGACTACGACAAGGCCATTGACATCAGACCGGACTACCACGGGGCCTACTACAACCGCGCCGGAGTCAAGCGCGCCGCGGGCGATCTCGACGGCGCCATCCGGGACTACACCGAGGCGATCAGGCTCCGGCCCGATTTCGCCGACGCGTACGTATTTCGAGGCCTCACTCATGGCGAGAAACAGATGACCGACGAGGCCATGCGCGACTTCACAAAGGCTATCGAGCTTGACGAAGATAATGCATTGGCCTATTTCGGGCTTGGCAATGCGCTCGACCAGGCCGGCAGGCCGAAGGAGGCCATTGACGCATGGAAGAAGGCGCTGGAAATCGCACCGGCCGATTGGCCCAGCCGAAAGCTGGTCGAAGAGTGCATCGCAGAGACCGAGAAAGGACTCAAGGAACGCTAAGCTGTCTTTCATAGTTTCTTCCGAATCCCCGTAACGACGGCTGTTTGCCGCGAGGGAAACACGGATTTCACGGATTGGACGGCGCAGCGTAGCCGCAACTGAATGTGTAAGAAAAGGAGATGAGAAGATCGGGGGGATATGGAGATGTTTTCCAAAGCTCTTAGGCACCGAATACTCATCTCCCTATCTCAGTTTGTCTCCATATCTCCTTTCTTACATCCCAGAGAAAATCTTGCCAGAAAAGCAAGATTGTGCTGAGTAGTAGTACGGATTTCACAGATTCCATTGATCGCAGGCACTTGTGAAGAACCTGCTTGTTTCAAATGTGGGTAACAAGTTTTGAACCGCCAGTGAGCGCGAATTCACGCTAATTCGTGTTCATTCGCGTCCATTTGCGGTTTTCCCGATCTCCGCTGCTCGTCTTGCGCGATTTTTGAACCGTACCGAAGAATCTGTGCAATCTGTGAAATCTGTGGTTAGTTCTTCAGCAATTCTCCTGGGGTTGGTGGTTTACTTCGCTGCTTCGCACCACTCACGCATCCAGGGAAAACGTCGACAGACTGTCATTGCGAGCTGAGGCGAAGTAGTCTCCTTCGCTCCGGCGCAAGAGGCTTTGGCGATTGCTTCGCTGCGGCTCGCAATGACATGAAAAGGCGCGGCTGTCGGGACATTCGCACATGTTGCAGGCGATGTCGACAAAGAGATTCAAGGAGTGACAAAGGCATGACGAATGCCCGGCCGGTACACATTTTGTTCAGGTCGCGCAGCCCTGCGGAGACCCGCAGGCTGGGCCGCGAACTGGCGCGGTTCGCCGTACAGGGACAGGAGTTCATGCTCGTCGGCGAATACGGGTGCGGTAAGACGCAGTTCGTCAAGGGTCTTGCCGCAGGGCTTGGCGTGAGAGATGCCGCGCGGCGCGTCACGAGCCCGACCTTCGTCCTGCACGGCATGCATCCGGGCCGGTTGACGCTGCACCATGTCGACGCGCACAGGTTGCGGACGAAGGCGGACCTGGAAGCGATCGGCTGGCCCGATCTTTTTGGCGACGGCGTCCTTGCCATTGAATGGGCCGACACGGTCTTTCCGGAGTACACACGGCCGGCGAACCGTCTGGCGCGTGAGGTACGGGCGACCGGCGAGCCGCACCGGGCGAGCGGCCACGCTCCTTCCGGCGCGGCCGCGAAGGGTCGCGCCGGATGGACACGGCTCGATCCGGCCTCGCTCGGCCCTGTGCGCGCGGCGCTGCGCCGCGTCTGCGTGACCGAACCGCACGGCCGACGCCCGGCGCGACCCGTCCCGATCCTCGTGCTGTTCCGGCACGCCGGCCCGCGTGAGAGATTGATGCTGGTCACGACCGGCGGGAGTAGCGTCTAACCCGGCCTATTCACGAAGAACCGTGAAAATGTCATTCCCGCGAAAGCGGGAATCCAGCAGACGGTACAATGGTAAAGGGACAAGACTGGATTCCGACAGTCTCGGTCGCGTCGGTGACCCACTGGATTCCCGCTTTCGCGGGAATGACAGTGGGCCGATGTTTTTCCCTGATTCGTCAACGCACGAGTCCGGGAACGCGGCAGCCGGCCGGGATTCCCCGTGAACAGTTCATCATACAGGTGACGCATGCTCTTCGCTTTCAGCTCAAACGGATTCCGCAGGTATTCGCTCGACGAGTGCATCGAACGGCTCGCCGACCTCGGCTACAAGGGCGTCGAGATCCTGTGCGACACGCCGCACGCCTTCCCGGGGACGATGACGCCCGGCGACGTCGCGGTAATCCGCGCGGCGCTCGACCGCACGGGGCTTTCGATCTCGAACCTCAATTCGTTCATGCTCTATGCGCTCGGCGATACCTACCACCCGTCCTGGATCGAGATGTCCGCCGGCGAACGCGCAAAACGGATCGAGCACACGAAGAACTGTATCCGGCTCGCCGCGGAGCTGGGAGCGCGGACCGTCTCCACCGAGCCCGGCGGGCCGCTCGACTTCGAGACGATCTCCTGGCTGAATCTCAGGAAAACCCGGAAAAGCTCCAGCGTGGAACACGACGAGTCGCTCCTCGAACTGCTGAAATCGTCCGTGACCCCGGAGAGCTCGGTCTCGGCGCAGATCTGGACCAACCCGCGCTTCGAACCGCTCCTCAGCGAGGCGCTCTCCATCTTCAGCCAGGGCCTGCAGGAAGTGCTGCCGGAGGCCGAAAAGTGCGGCGTCAAGCTGCTCATCGAGCCCGAGCCGGGCCTCCTAATCGAGAGCTCGCGCCAGCTCGAACGGTTCCTCGCCATGCTCGATTCCCCGTGGCTCGGAATGAACATCGACATCGGCCACCTGTTCTGCGTCGGGGAAGCGCCGGCGCTCACACTTCGAAAGATGGCCGGCAGGATCGACCACATGCACTTCGAGGATATCGCCGCCGACCGGAAGCACTACCACCTGCCGCCCGGCAAGGGCGCCATCGATTTCGAGTCCGTCTTCACCGTGCTGTCCGAGATCGGATACTCGGGCTGGTGCACGGTCGAACTCTATACCTGCGAAGAAAACATCATCGAGGCCGCCCGCGACGCCCTGGCCTTCCTCACCAACGCGCGCGCCAAGGCCACCGGCGGGCAGACATAGGATCCCAGGCGTGCGAGACCACGGAATGGATCCCGGATCCTGGCTGGCCTGACATTGTTCATTTATCATTTATCATTGGTCATTGGTCACTTGTCATTGGACCTTCCTGCTCACCCGGGTCGTCAATCAATCGTCAATGAGCAATGACAAATGTCCAATGTTCAATGATCAATGCCCTGTTTTCTCCGAGCACGGTGAAAGGTAGCTGAGAGCCGCCTTCGATGTCTTCGGCTTCTCGAAGTGTCTGTTCGGCGTCTTCAGCGTCTTCGGTGGTTCCGTCTGATAGTGCTATGCGCGAATCCGAGTTCCTGGACTGGCTCATCAGAAAGTCCGACCTCCGCGGCGGTGCGATCGCCGGAGTGGGCGACGACTGCGCCGTCTTGCCGCTCGAATCGGGAAGACGAAAGAGGGAGCTTCTCCTCACCACGGACACGATCGTGGCCGACATCGATTTCCGCTGCGCGGCCCTCGGCGGCAAGCGCGCCGCGACCGCGCCGATGTCGCCGGAGCAGGTGGGCCGCAAGGCGCTCGCCATCAGCCTGAGCGACATCGCCGCAATGGGCGGCAGGCCCGTTTGCGCGCTGGTCGCCCTTGCGGTCGCGCCCCGCGTAAGATTCGACGCCGTCAAGCGGATGTACTCCGGCATGGAGAGGCTCGCGGTCGCGCACCATCTGAAGATCGCCGGCGGCGACTTTTCCGCCACAGCGGGACCGACCGTGATCACCACGACCGTCGTCGGCATTGTGGAAGGACGCGGTCCCGTGAGGCGCAGCGGAGCGCGGCCGGGAGACATCCTGCTGGTCACCGGCGCGCTCGGCGGGTCCATCCTGCGCAAACACTGGTCGTTCACGCCCCGGATTGTCGAGGGTCTCGCGCTGCGGACACGGTTCTGCGCGCGCGCAATGATGGACATCAGCGACGGCCTCGTGCTGGACGCGTCGCGGCTCGCTGCGCGAAGCGGCGTCGGCGTTACCATCCGCGCCGCTTCCGTCCCAGTCTCCGCCGACGCCAGCCGGCTCGCCAGGCGGACCCGCCGCGCACCGCTCGAACACGCGCTCTACGATGGCGAAGATTTCGAGCTGCTCGTCGCGGTCGAAGCACGACGGGTCCCCGGCCTACTCCGGAGCTGGCGATTCCACGTGCCGCTCACGCCGGTCGGGATGCTCGACAAGCAACCCGGCATCCGTATCCTCGATCCCTGCGGTAGACTCCGCGAGGTCAAGCCGCAAGGGTATGAACATCGATGCTCCTAAGCGGCCCCAAGTAGTTTCACAACGAGGAAAGGTACGAAATCCCAATGACCAAGTCCCAAATCCAAACAAAATCCCAAAACCCAAATCCCAACAGCACTTTGACGTGCGAGAACGAACTCTGGAATTCTCCCCGGCTGGCCAGGGTACGGAATTCGTGACCAGATGGGATCGGCGCTTGGATCCCGAATTTCTGTTGAGGTTTGGCTGTTGGGATTTCGTTGGGCTTTGGTGTTTGGGAGTTGGGATTTCTTTGCCTGAATGCCGAAAGGCGGCGTTTTGGCGCCTGTGTCCTGTGTAGGTTTTAGTAAGTGTCTCATCCCGATCCGGTCCTCCTGGGAAAACTGGCGCTGAAGCTCGGCATGCTCAACGCGGATCAGCTCCACGAGTGCGTGTCCGAGCAGGAGCGGTCGAGCGCGGAGACGGAGGAGGCTCGTCCGCTCGGCGCCATCATGATCGCAAAGGGGTTCATCACTCCGACCCAGCTCGACAAGCTCCTCAAGGCGCAGAAGGAGGCGCTCGAAGGCGAGCACGAATGGCTCGGGGCGCGCAAGGAGGATGCCCTGTTCGGCAAGCTCCTCGTGAAATTCCGGTTCGTCACGCCCGACAAGGTCAACGAATGCCTGCGCGTCCAGGCGCAGATGCACGACCACGGGCTCCACGTGCGGCTCGGCGAGATCCTGGTCCGCCGCGGGTATCTCACCCCGGCCGAGGTGGCGGACACGCTCAGGCTTCAGCAGATCGCGATCATGGAATGCGGCGCATGCCACGCGACGTTCAACGTTCCGCAGCGCATCCCCGGCGACCGGTATTTCTGCCCGAAGTGCAGGGGCGAGATGCACCTGCGCGGGCCGGGCGACCACGTGGCCGTGGCCGGCTCACTCGATTCCCCCGGGGCCGCGCGCGGCCGGACGCAAAGGCGCG
>JAVHLO010000177.1 GCA_031082105.1 Planctomycetota bacterium | reverse complement strand
CGACGATCGTGAACCTGCGGATCTTGTGCGGGTCCAGCCAACTGAGGTGAACATTGGCCATCGAGCGGCTCGGGAACTGGCAGTTTACGAACACGACGTCTTCGACGCGCTCCTGAATGTAGTGCTGACCGCGCGCGATCACGCTCGTCGGCTCCTCGCCGAGCAGGTGCATGATGACCGCGAAATCGTGGGGCGCCAGGGACCAGAGCGCGCTCTCGTCGCGGCGGATCTTGCCGAGGTTCACGCGCTGCGAGTAGATGTAGAGGACCTTTCCGACCTCGCCGGCATCGATCAGCTTCTTGAGCCGCTCGACGGCGGGGTGGTAGAGGAGAAGGTGTCCGACCATGAGAACGACGCCGTTCTTCTCGGACAGCTCGACGAGCTCGGCTGCATGGGCGGCGGTCAGGGCCAGCGGCTTTTCCACAAAGACGGGCTTCCGTGCCTGGAGGCACTTTTTGGCGAGCGCGTGATGGGTACTCGCGCTGGAAGAGACGACCGCCGCGTCGAGCTTGCCGTCGCCGAGCAGCGTGTCCAGGTCGGTGGTGGTCTTGACTGCAGGAAACTGGCGCGCGATCTGGTCGAGGTTCTTCGGGTTAATGTCGCAGCAGGCGTAGAGGTTCGAACCCGGGATGGACGCGAAATTCCGCGCCAGGTTCTTTCCCCAGTCGCCGACACCGATGACCGCGATGTTGGGCACTTGATCAGTCTCCGAGAGAGGATCACGTGAGTGCGTACATGCGTGCGTGCGTAGTGCGTACGTGCAGGCGATCGCGCGAACCCACGCACTCACGCGCGCACGCCCTCACGGCTACTCGCCGCCTATCTGCACGAACTTCCCGTCGCTCTCCTTCGCCATCTTCTTCAGGAACTCCACATCCATACTGCCGGTCCCGAAGGCGATCGCGTGGAGCCTGATCCGGGCGAACTTGTTGCGTTCGCGGAACCACGCATAGATCTCGGGCGGCTTTGTGATCTCCCCGTCGGTCGGCAGGCCGTCGGTCAGGAAGAACGCGGTGTCGACGTTGCTGAGGAACCGGTGGTCGAACTTGTCGACGCCCTCAATTCCGAACATCTTCTTGAACGAGTCGTAGTAGTTCGTGGTGCCCATGTGGTCCTTGCTCCTGACGATCCCGAGAGCGGTCTTCTTGTTTCCTTCGCTGGCCTCGACGGGTTGGGATTTCCACTGCCAGACGTCGGTGCCGAAGAAGATCATGTTGAACCGCGTCCGCGGATCGAGCGACTGGATGGCGTCGCAGAGCTCCTGTCGCGCGACGCCGATCTTCGTGTTCGTATCGTAGGTCTTTTCGCCGAACGTGTAGGTCGGCTGGCGGGTGAGGTTGTCCTTCATCGAGTCGGAGACGTCAAGGATGAAGACGATATGGCTGGAGAAGATGCGGATGCCGTAGTAAGTTGGAATACCGGCGGAAGTCCCGGGCCTGGGCGCGGTCTCGGGACGCTCCTTCTGCGAACCTTCCGGCGGCTTTTCGAACGTCGTCTTGTTGTGGTCCCACCAGTCTTTCCAGACGAGGTAGGTCATCCCGAAACTGAGACCCGTCAGCTTCTTGAGTCCCACGGACATGTCCTCCTGCACTCGGCCGATCTCGGTCTCCATCCTCTCGATGATCGGGCCGATGCCTTCCTTGTCACCGATCTCGGCAAGACCCAGCACCGTGGAGGAGCGGACCTGCCATGCGCCGTCTTTCAGTCGGGCGATGACGGTGCCGATGACGGGTTTCGCGTCACCTTTCCACTTGGAGATCGCGTCGATCGCGGCGATACGCACCTTGCCGATCGGGTCGTCGAGCAGCGTCTTGATCGAGCTTAGCGCCTTTGCGTCGCCCAGCAGCGCGAGCGCCTCGGCGGCGTTCGCCCGGGCGAGCCAGTGCGCGTCGGCGAGCGCCTTGACAAGATAGTCGAACGCCCTCTTGTCCTTGTACGTTCCGATGGCCCGCGCGACGAACGCGCGCTCGATCGGCTGGCTCTCGAAGAGGGCCTTCGACCACATCCATTCGCGGACCACGTCGGTCCGGATGGTGCACAGCGAGAGGAGCGCGGAGGTGCGGACGAGCTCGGCATCGCTCGAAAGGAACCCGACGACGACCTCCGCGGTCTTGACATCCGTCGGCTCGCCGAGCCCGGTGATCATCGACGCCTGCACGAACGTGTTCTTCTCGGCGAGCAAATCGCGCAGCGCCTTGCGCATCTCGCCCGCGCCGTCGGCGACCTCGGTCTGGCCCATCTTGCCGACCGTCTTGCCCTTGCCCATGACCCAGTTCTTCCAGTCCTGTTCGAACTCCTCCGGCGAGCAGTTCAGCCGTTTCTGGAACGCCTCGCGGACGTCCTTGCCGCTCTTCACGTCGCCCGCGATCTGCTGGAATGTCTTGGGATCGATGGCCTTCATGAACTCGAAGTAGCTCCAGGCATGGATGAGCATGTCGAAGGACATCTTTCCGATGTCCTTTATGATCATGATCTCGGCGAAGGGGATGTTCTTGCCGGCCGAGACGAGCGATTGAATCCGTTTCGTCCAGCCGCCGCCGCTGCGGATCTCGGGCTCCTTTTCGTTCGAGCAGATGACGACCTTGTCCCTGAACGGCTCGGGAAGGCGCGAGAGCCAGTCCGCCGCGCCGCAGTAAAGCCACATCGGCATGTTGCTGTGGTCGATCATGAACTTGCGGTACATGGACATCATGCAGTGGCCGACCATGTGGCGGACGTAGAAGTGCATGTCGTCGTAGAAGCCGCTCTCCTCGATGGACGTCACGAACATGCAGCTCGCCCCGTACTGGAGCCGGACCCGCTGGTTCTTCATGTGGATGTAGGCGATTCTGTCGGAGGTCGCGCGCTGGCGGGTAAGGTAGAACTTGATCGTGGAGCAGCCGTCGGTGCCGAACACGTCGGCGAAGTCCTTCCACGCGCGCTCGGCGCGCTCGACGAATATGTGCGCGAGCTCGTGCGTGTTCGCGTCGCGCATCCGGCCCTTGAAGCCCACCTTCATCATGGGGATGTCGATCGCCAGGTAGAAATGGTCGCTTCGGATGACGATCGGCGTGGAGAGGAACACGTCCTTCTCCGCGATAGAGGCCTCGTGGGCCTTGCGTTTTCTGTCGTCGATTTCCTTTCTCGTCTTTTCGTCGATCTCGCCCTTACCGCATTCAGGGCACAGCTCCCAGTCCTTGTATTGGCAGCACTGCTTGCGGTAGCTGCGGCACTCGGAACAATCCAGCCGCCACGATGCGCCGTGCCTGCGGAGGTAGCAGTCCATGCTCTTCGAGTTGAAGCACTCCTCGTTCCATTCCTTCTTGGGCGCCTTCGTGCAGCAGTTCTTGGCTCCGAGTTCGGCGCAACCCTTGCACGCGCACCATTCGTCCGCCGGGAAGGTCGGCAGTCTGAGGAAGTGTTCGCACCCGTTCCGGTTCAGGCAGTTGCACAAATCCTGCGGCTTCTTTTCCTTCTCCTCATCGCCGCCGAGAGCGTACGGCGGTGCGCCGCAGAGGCAGCAAAGGAAAAGAACACATGCGAAGAAAACGGATAAGACCCTGACAGTCCGCATAGGCCCGGCGCTCCAAATGCTGGTTGCCCCCCTGCCGGAACGCGTCCAACAGGATCGATTATAACCCGCAGTGGGCTGCAAGTCAAATGAAATCAAGGGGGCAAAGCAACGCTTCTGCACTTTGCGAGACTTTTTTTCTTGACTTCTTCTTCCTCTTCTTCTATAGTTGCGTGCATCTCCACAAGACATCGGGGTTTCCGTCATTCTTTTCCGGTTGGAGGTGTGCTTATGAGAGCCGTTCGATGTGAATGCGGCAAGGGTGGGGTAGTGTTGTTATTCTTGGCGTCGCTTCTGGGGCTTTGCCTATCTGGTGTTGGCAGACCCGTAGAAGCTCAGCAACCCGGGCCAGGGCCCAACTGGGAAACAGACGATACTAATCATCCTTCCGGACCAGCAGGAGTACCCGGCTTCTCGTGGAAGTGGCACCTAAAGAAGACTGGGACAACAATAGAAGTGGAACCCTATACGACAGCGGCAGTTGGTGGCGAGCCGATGGACCAGTCGGCCTACAGATCTCTCCCTGAGAGAGCAAAAGGGGCACACACACTCGCTTGGATGCGCATGTACGCATACCACCCGTCCGGTCCACAACAGAATCCGGCTCCTCCGATTCCATTCTTTGAGTGCGAGGACGTTGTAAACTACGGGCAGGCGGTCGTCATATGGGCGGAGTTCAGACAGGCGAATTTTGGTGCCGGGCGGTCTGTTAGACCGAACTTCATTCAATTGAAGAAAGAGGACTCGGATGTGCCCACCGCTCCCAAGATCAAGGACAAGGCCTTCATTGTTGACGGCTACCCGTTGCCTGTGCAACAGCCCGGACAGCCACCAGTGTATGGCAACCCGACTTATCCTGGGACCTTTGACCTGTTCTACGGTGGACAGTACTTGGGAATCTTCATGATTGACATGCCCGGTATGTCGCACCATGCACCCACCGGTTTGCCAGGCGGAGACTACAAGATGAAAGTTGACTTCCAAACTTGGCTCTTCATGATTCATACTCGCCCGGAAGGTTCGGTGCCGTGTGATGAACATAAACTCGGTGGCATGTTCGAGTGTGGCTTCGACAGGCACTTCAAGCTGGACGGAGTGCAACTGAACAAGATTCAGGTGAGCAAGTTCACCTTTCACTCATGGTCCGACAATCTTTCTCAGTACAAGAACGACTACAAGCCTGAGCTAGGGAAGACCATCTGGTCGGATCCCGACCCCGAGACGGAGCTTCCGCCATTTTGGGTTTATCTCGTCCAATAGCTCTAGGGCGTGCCGCGGGACAGCCCGGAGAAAGAAACGAGTGGAACGATTCTGTCGCGACATAGGCAAGCGCCTTGTTGGGCTTGCAGCGCTCGGCATTGCCGGCGTTGCACTCATTGGGTACATTTGCTGGGCGCGCTCTCAAGCCGGGGCAAAAAGAGAGAACGTAGCCACCGACGTCAGCAGGCAGGCCGCTCGGCCTTCCAGCAATAGTACGACGTCTGATTGTGAGAACCTAATGGCACAGGAGAACGGTTCCCTGAAACCGGAAGATAGAGAACTTGAAGATAGCAGCCTTGCAGAGCGGCGGACGATCGAGAGCTTGCTGAGAGAGCTTGCCGCCAAAATACGTGATGCCGCCTACGAAGACATCGCGGCGGAGCATCTTGACTCGCTTCTAGCCATCATGTCATATCTTCAGCAGCACCCCGAGGAGGGACTCTCGATGGTGTGCGCACTGTACGAAGAGTCGCAAGAGGTCAAGGTGAGGGGGCTTCTGGTTTTCGTCGCATCTGCCGCGAGAGACTGCCCTGAAACACTTGACTTTTTTTGCAGCGTGATGTCTGACAAGGCGCAAGACCCTTCTGTGCGATTGGCGTGTGTCTATGCTCTTGCGATGGCGAACCTACAGATCGCGGGTGGAGGCGTCAAGGTCAAGGGACACTATTGTACTGTTCTGTGGGCGATTGGCGCGATGCTCAGGTCTTCGGAGCCCCGGAATGTGTATGTGTCGATGGCCGGCAGACGGCCCTGGCCGCTCGATGTGCCTTTCGGCTGGCAGGGAAGGGAAACGCGAAAGGCTGTGCTGAGAATTATCATGAATTCGTTCGAAAGCGAACCTTGTCCGCGTGTTCGCTATGTTGCAGTGGGCGCTGTAACTGACTTGGAAGATGGCGATGCCTTGGCGAAATTCTGGTTGCGGGCCTATGAAACTGAAACGTGGACGGTCCCGGAAGGGCACTTCTGCGCAGGAGCCAACGTAGCGCGGAACTGCATAGTTCGACTGCTTGCCGACCGCGCCGTGAAGTCAAAAGAGCAGGCATTGCTTGAGGCGCTGCGCACGCTCTATGCGCGTCAAAGTCCATGGGACGAAGTAGGCTCGGGTTACTACGATGCGATCCTCGAAGCCTATGAGAAGCTCGGGTGGATTGACAAGGCATTTATCCAACACACCCTCGAGCCGTACATCAATCCTGAACTAGGCAAGTTTCCGAGCTGTACGGGGGCGGCATGCGTACCATTGCGAAATGCGCACAGGTTCTATACTTCTGAAGAGATCTCGAGTCTGTGGCTTCAGGTGGTCCGTGTGGCTACTGCCAACTACCAGGATGATTCGCGCCGGACTGCGCGCGTTTCTGTTCTGTTAGAGTGCCTTAGCACAGCGGAGGGACTGTCTTCAGAGAACGAAATATGCAGGATTCTACTCTTCCACCCGTACGATGTTGTCCGGTGCGCGGCCGTCAAGTATGCCGCCTACCGCCGGCTAGACGCGCTACGAGATGACATGCTTCGCCTGGCATGTACTGAGAAGAACACGGGGGTGCTGGGTGACTTGGAAGAAGCGCTGGGTGAACTCGCACCGGAAGAGCTTGCGGCGCTGCGTGAGCAAGGTCTGTTCAAGATTCCAACGCCGGACGAGCAGCTCGATCAGATGCTGCGCGAAGGCAAGATAACGCTGGAAGAATGGGAATACTTCCGGAAAACGTCGGCTGAACGCGAAGAACAGGGGCAAGGCGAGAAACAGCCGAAGAAGGATGAGTAGCCTCCTCTATTCGCGAACCTCCGCGAAAAACCGACCCGTACTCTTTGCGCAGGCGTGAGAGCCTTTGCCACCTTCCCTTTGCAGGCAATTCCCTCTGCCTTCTTCGCCAAACAGGCCTGTCATACTTTCTCCGAGACGCCAAACCGCGAGCCTGCGCAAAAACCTTGCAATCGTCAGGAATAATATCTATAATTGCGCCTCTTGATATCCGGCAACGTTGCGCCCCCCGCCGTCAGCGGGGCGAGCGGAGCCGGAAAACAAGTTCGGCTTGACGGGAAAAGTCTCCTTTCAGCAGGATCTTTCTTCAGGTTGCGACTTCTCCGCGGGAATTCGACATGATCTTGAACCCACTCTTCGCCCTTGCACAGGCCGCCCAATCCGAGAGCAGCGGATGGCAGATCATCGTGGTCTTCGTCATCCCGATAGCGCTCGTCTGGCTGGTCATGTACATGGTGGCGCAGCCGGCCACATACTCGTCCATCAGCTTCTGCAGACGGGTCTGAACCTGCTTGGGCATCAGATAGTTGGGGT
>JAVHLO010000176.1 GCA_031082105.1 Planctomycetota bacterium | reverse complement strand
TAGTCCGTCGCCCAGTAGTCGCTGTTGTCCCGGTGGCCGTCGGTGTCTTCGTAATTGGCATTGAAGATGTATCCGAAATCGCCGAACGACGCGCCCTGTTCCACGCGCGAGATGATCGTTCGCCACCTGCCGGCTGCGGTCGAGACTCTCACGTATGGTTCCTCCGGGGGATCCTTGGTGATGAAATTGACGACGCCGCCGACGGCGTCCGCGCCGTAGAGAGATGAGTATCCGCCGCGGACGACCTCAACTCGTTCGATCTTGTTCGGGCTGAGGCTGCTCAGGTCGGCGCCGCCGAGCGAGGGCGAATTGACGCGCCGGCCGTCGATCATCACGACGACGTGCTTGCCGTAGAGTCCGCGCAGGTGGACGCTCGTGGAGGAGCCCGGGCCTCCGTAGCGCTTCACTTCCGCGCCCGGCAGATCTGCCACAAGGCTACCCGCGTCGTGCCGCCCCTTGAGCCGCACGCCTTCAGGACCGACGAGCGAGACGGTCCCCGTGATGTCGCCGAGTCTTTCCGGTCCGCGCGTCGCCGTCACAACGATCTCATCGAGATCGAAGGTCCTCTCACCTTCGCCCTCGCGGGACGCGGGCTTCTCCGCCCGCGCCGGTTTCTCCTTCTGTTCGTCGGCGCCCGGCGTCTTTGTCGAATTCTCGTCTTCCTTGGGCTTCTCGGTTTCCTTTGCCGGCCCTTGTCCCGTTTTCTCTTGCTCGGACGGCAGAAGACCGGTGAAACCGACCAGCACAAGGAACACCAGCAGCAAGCGCCTTTCCAGCCTCATCGATGTCCCCTTCCCCAAAAAAAGAATCCTTGATCTCCCACGAGGGGAAACCAAGGATTGCAGCCCAGCTTGCTTCATCCTGTGGCCGACGCCGCCTCATACCGCGAAGGCGGGGCATCGTATGCGCACGGCACAGGCAGGTCTTCTGGCTTCCCCGCCCTTTCGACGGCCTTCCCACAACGCTCACGCGTCGCAGTGGCTCACGCGGGTCGAAAGCGTTTCCTTTCCCGGCCCGAGTTATCCGGGAAAGAACGGGGTCACAGCGGCGGGCACCGCTCCCGTTTCTCACGGGATTCCCTGTTTAGGGCGCGCATTGCGCCGCCTGCACCGTATCTTCTGGTCGGTGATGCTACATTCCAACCGGGCGATTGTCAAGAAAAAACGGATGAGGACTCAGGAGAGCGACCGCCCTCTCTCATTCTCCGGCTACCCGTATGAACAGCAATAGTCCACACTCCCCTTGAGTCTCAGTTTGAAGGAGGACTTGGCGGGAACTTCAAAGGACTGACCGGCCTTGAAGGTCTGCCAGTCTTTTCGATTTGGCAGGAGCACCCCCATTTCACCATCGAGCATCTCCATCACCTCGCGTGATCCGGCGCTGAATTCGTATTCGCCGGGCATCATGAAGCCGAGTGTCTTGCGTGTGCCATCGGCGAACAGGACCGTGCGACTGGTGACCTTCCCGTCGAAATAGACGTTGGCCTTCTTGACAATTGTGACATTTTCGAATTTGTCCGGCATGTTCAATTCCTCCGTAGGACTTTGTCCAAACATGTACACAATGCCCTGCAGGCATGTGCCTGACGACATATTCTATCCGGCAGACAGCGGCCTGTCAATAACATCAGGTTCGGCAGTTTCGCGCACACGCACGCACTCACGCACGTACGCACGTCTCGCGGCTCGGCAGGAGCCTCGCCCTCCCACCGGCAACCCGGCCTACGAGCGCGCCAACAGCTCTTTCACCCGTTCGACCTGCCGTTCCAGCCTCTTCAGGCCGAACGTCTTCACGAGTGACCGCGCCTCCTCGAACGCCGGCCTGGCCTCGTCGGGTCTGCGGAGCGCCACACAGGCCTCGGCAAACGCGAGGTGCGGCGCGGCCATTTCCTGTCGTTCTCTGAGTTCACGCCAGATGCCGATCCCGGTCTTGAGCCTTTCCACCGCGGCTTCGTGGTTGCCGGTACTGGTCAACAATGCGCCGTGAATGCAGAGCGCCTGCGCGCGGTGCTCCCTCGACTTCAGCTCTTCGGCAAGTTGCGTGTATCTGGCAAGGTGGTCCTCGGCCACGCGGAATTCCCCGAGTTCCATATGGAGCCTGGCCATGTTTGCCGCCGCGCGTGCCTGGCCTTCCTTGCTGCCGACCTCTTCGGAGAGCCGAAGGTACTCCTTGAAATAGTCCATCGCAAGGCGGTGATTTCCCTGGTACTGGCGGACGAGCCCGATGCTCCCGAGCGCGCCGGCCTTGGCATCGCGGTCGCCGAGCTCCCATGCAAACCGCAACCTCTTCTCAAAGTGCTCAAGGGCCTGCGCATACTCGCCCTGCGCCAGAAAGAGGTTCCCCATGTTGCCGGTCGCCCGCGCCATCCCGTCCTTGTCGCCCAGTTCCTCGGCGAGTTTCAGGCTCGAGCGATAGGCGGACATCGCCTCCGCGTAGTCGCCGTTTTTCCTGTGCACGATTCCCATGTTGCCCAGGAGCTTGGTCGCGCCGATCTTGTCGCCAAGTTCTTCGACGAGTCTCACGGCCTGCTCGTAGTGCTCCATCGCCCGGCGATTGTCGCCCCGAAAGAGCAGGATGTTGCCGATGCTGTTCAGGGCGCCTGCCTTCTTGGACTTGTCGCCCACCTCCTCGGAGAGCTTCAGGCTGAGTTCGAAACACTCCATTGCGCGGGAGTACTCGCCGAGCCGGCTGAACACGAAACCCCTGTGGCCCAGGGCAGACGCTTTTCCGGAGGCGTATCCCGCCGAGTCGGCCAACGCGATCGCCCGCTCGGTCGCCTGCAGCGCCTCCTGCATGCGGCCGCGGAGCCTGAGCAGGTCGCTCAGCAAGGCCAGCCCGTCCACCTGCTGCTTCGTGTCCTTCATCTCGCCTGCCAGGGCCAGCCCCTTCTCGTACTCCTCGATCGCCTCCGCCCACCTGCCCACAAGCTTCCAGGTGCGGGCAAGCCCAAACCTCGCCCGCACTAGTGACGCGCGCGCATCGACGACGGAGCCGGAGTCCGAGCCGGCAAGCGCAACCAGCCGTGATATGAGCCGGGTGTAGAGTTCTGTGGACTCGCTGTTCTTGAACGAATCCGCGGCGAGCTTCGCCGCTCTCTCAAGATAGTCCACCTCTTTCTCGACGATGCCTGCCTTGCCGTAGTGGTCCGCAAGCTCACGGCAGAACTCCTGTCTGCCCGGGAAAAGCTTCTCGATGACTTCCGCGGCGAGTCTGTGCAGTTGCGTTCTCACGGACGGCATCTGAAGATGATACGCGGCCCGCTGCATGAGAATGTGTCGGAACAGCCAGGCGCGGGTGGCTTCTGAAGCGTCAGCGGGCTCCCGCTCTCCGGACACGGCAGTTGCGATTTCCCGCACCGTTCCCCCGGTGGCGGGACCCTCCGGGACGATCATACCGGACTTTTCACCGCCGGGCACGATCAGGTTCGGGTCGCCCGAAAAGTGATCGCTGAGTCTCAACAGCTCCTCGAGTACGCCCCGGAAGAACCTGACGCCCAGCGTGGCGGCGTGTTTCAGACCTTCGCGCAGCATGCCGTCGAGCCGGTCAAACCGCGCAAGAAGTAGGCTGTCCAGTGTTGCCGGCAGGCGGCCGATATCGCCGGCAAGCACCGCCGCGCCGTCCTGTTCGCCAAGCAGTCCCGACTCCTGCATATGGGCTGCAAGCTGATCGATGAAGAACGGGTTTCCGTCCGTCCTGCCGCAAACGAAGTCGAGCAGGGCCGAACCGGGCCGCGCGCCGGCACGCTGTTCGATCATCGTGGCAGCGAGCGACCGATCGAGACCCTTCAACTCGATCTCTTCCACCTCGACCTCCCTGTCGACAGACACGCGGGGCTTTCGCCCGTCCTCGCCGTATCGAGAGGTCAGAAGAATCATGAACGGCGTATTGTCGACGTTCCGCGTCATCATGCCGACCCATTCCGCCGTCGAGGGTTCGATCCAGTGCGAGTCCTCTATCTCAAGGACCAACGGCACCGTGGCGGCAAGCGCCTTGATCAGCTCCTTCGCCGCCCTGAGCTGGTTCTCGTAGCGGAGCTTCGGATCGGAAACCTGGGAGTAGAGCGAACCTTCCCAGTGACAGCCGACAAGTGCAGCGAGGAACGACGTGACCTGGCGCATCGTTGCACGCGTCTCGTCAGCGGTTCCCGACGCTGCTGAGTCTGCGATCTCCTCCAGCTTCGCCTCTATCCGGGCACGTTTCAGAGTCGGAGTCTCGAATGCAGTCAGCCCGAAGAAACCTTCCAGCCACACGGAGACCGGCTTCAGCCCGCTGTCGCCTTCGAGGCAAGGGACACGCACCCATTGAAAACCATCTGCTTCACCATGAGCGGGCACGGATTGAAGGCCCGCCGCTCGCCGCGCGGCCTCCGGCGGTCCGGGCGCATGCCGCGCCGTTTCGAGCTGATTTCGGAACTCCGCCACAAGCCGTGTCTTGCCCATGCCGGGTTCGCCGTAGACGTACATCATGCCGGCGAACGTCCCTTCTTTCGCCCTGACAAACGCCGCGTGCAGGCGTCCCAACTCCGCCGTGCGGCCGACCATCAAGGCCCGCTCTCCGGACACGCCGGACCCGGTCCGAGTCTCGCCCATCAACGTGTACGTCTCTTCCGGCAGCGTCTTCCCCTTCAGACAAACGGCCCCCGCCCCGACGAATTCGAAATGGCCGGAGCCGGCCTCGCATACCCGGCTGGAGACGCGCGCCTCGCCCCACTGCGCCTCCGTCATCAGCCGCGCAGAGACATTGACACAATCGCCGATGCACGTCCATTCGTTGCGCCTCAGGCCGCCGACGATGCCCGCATAGGCCAGACCAGTATCCACGCCGACCCGGAAGCGCGCGTCCCGCAGAGGACCACGCTCTCTCCGCGTTTCAGCGTTCCATTCGGTATGCAGTCGCCGGATGAATCTCATGGCTGCGACAACCGGACGTTCAACGGATCTCGGCGCGCCGAAAATGCAGAGGACCGTGCAACCCTTGTCGCCAAACTCGAGCTTGTTGAAAGTGCCCTGACACGCCGAGGCGGCGCGTCTGATAACGCTCACAGCGCCGTCGATCGTGCCGGAGCGGGTCAGCTCCCGCACCTCCCGTCCACTTCCCTCGCACAGGCCGACGAAGACGGACACCACGGGCCTGATCTCCGGCGTCCCGCCAAGCGCAAGCACACCGTGGTCGACGAACAACGACAGTACCTGCTCGCTGTTCTGAAAATCCGGCTCGCCCGAGGTCGCCGCGCCGGGCTGCACGTGTTCCTTTTCGGACTCCGGAATCCCGGGACAAACCAGAACCTCGCCGGAAGCCGCCTTGCTCTCCAGTCCCGCCGCCTCGATGATGGGTTTTCCACGAAAGTAGAATGTCTGCTCCTTCTCAGGTCGGTCGCCGACGATCCCCCAGTGCACAGTACCCCGTGAGATTCCGCATTTGGCGTTGAACACGAACGCGCCCGCCGGAGTCTCGACACGCCCTCCGAACTTGAAGAACTCAATGATCTCACGCGCGGCGGAACAGGCCCGACGGCCCGGGTCGCGCGGAAAGACCGCCACGAAACCGTCGCCGGTGAACCCGGTGATGACCCCGTCGCGCGTCAGGACGGCGTCAGTCAGGGGATTGAATACGCGCTCCAACTGCAAGCTCATGAGCTCGACGCCATGCTCGCCCAGCCTGAACGCGGCCTCGGTCAGCCCGGTGAACCCCGAGATGTCCGCGACGAGGACGGAGCACCTGAGCCGGCCGCGCAGCCGGCCCTGAAGGTAGTTCCCCTCTATGAATGGCGGAATGTAGGCTCGCATCCTGCTATCCAGAATCCGCAATCCGAAATCGCAAATCCGAAACTCCAAGCGGCGCCGCGTGCCTCGATATTACAGTCTGTCCGCGGGACATTGCAAGCAAAATGGGCTAAAGCACCATCCTGCCCATGCCGATACGCTTAATGCGGGGGAGGTTTCGCGCGATTGCGCACAACGCATGACCGGTGTCGTGGCGTCTTCGGTTGCCGGGAGCTATGACAGACATACCGCAGAAAATCAAGAGCGGCCTTGGCTGGTTGATGTCCAAGGTGGGGCTTACCCTTGCGATAGTGGGCATGGGGACGCTCCTCGTCATGCTCGTCCACCGGCGGATATACGCTCACCTGTTGAACAACGAAGACTACATGGTCGACCTCGACCAGCTTGCGGTGGTCACGCGTCCCGCCTGGGCGGGCGCGGGGATCGAACGCGGGCTTACTGAGGTGGCGCCCTTGACGGGGCGCGTGAGCATCTTCGACGAAAACCTGGTACCGGCGCTCGTCGAGTACTACGAGTCGAACCCCTGGGTGGCCCAGGTCGTTTCGGTCGAGAAGGAGTACCCCGCGACCGTGCGCGTGCGCGTGCGGTTGCGCAAGCCGCTGGCCGCCGTCGAGAACCGCGGATACTGCTACCTCGTCGACCGCGACGGCGTACGGTTGCCCGGCAAGTATGCCCACGAGAACCTGCCGCGTCTGCCCTTCTATGTGCCGAAGGTCATCGGAGTCACCGCGCCCCCGCCGGAACCGGGCAGCTGCTGGGACGATGCCGCCGTGCTCGCGGGCACCACGGTTGCCGAGGTGCTCGTCGACCAGGGCGTGGACAAGATGATGCACATCGTGGCGATCGACGTGGCGAACGTCAACGGTCGAATCAATCGCGGCGAGAGCGAAGTGACGATCTGGGCCGAGGAGAACGTGCCGATCCAGTGGGGCCGCGCTCCGAGCACCGACAAGTACGGCGAACTGGACGTGGACCAGAAGATCCGCAACCTGAAGCTCATCCTGATGGGCGCGCCGCGCCTGCGCGGGCTCAAGCTCGTCAAGCTCCAATTCCAGCGCCCGACCGTGGCGACGAAGTGAAAGTCCGCTCGTCAAATCGACAGGGAGCATCGCTTTTTCCCAACACACTGATGCCCCGCGCCGCAGCCTCGGTCATAATGGTCCGGTATGCTGTTATTTCGTACGTGCTCCGTATCAGCATCTTTCCGCCGTCTTTCTTGACGATCTGCAGAATGGGCTCGACCGAGATGCTCCCCGCGATCCCCCCCACGACAACCATCTCGTTTTCCTCCCAGTAATTGATCTTCGCAATGTCGGCCCATCCGGCACTCCCCCGCCGCATGAGCATGTTTTGATGCACCCATTTGCCCTTGACAAATGCACCTCCGGGGAGTATGA
>JAVHLO010000175.1 GCA_031082105.1 Planctomycetota bacterium | reverse complement strand
GAAGAACCCGGAGTATGAGAAGAATGGGCTTCTCGAACGGCTGGTCGAGTACGAGAGAGCGATCATTTTCCGCGTGCCGTGGGTCGACGACAAGGGCGAGGTTCACGTGAACCGCGGATACCGGATCGAGATGAGCAGCGCGATCGGCCCGTACAAGGGCGGATTGCGTTTCCATCCCACGGTCAACCTTGACACGCTGAAGTTCCTCGCTTTCGAGCAGGTTTTCAAGAACGCGCTCACGACGCTGCCAATGGGCGGCGGCAAGGGCGGCGCGGACTTCGACCCGAAGGGCAAATCGGATAACGAGGTCATGCGCTTCTGCCAGGCATTCATGACTGAGTTGTGCAGGCATATCGGCGCGGACACCGACGTGCCGGCCGGTGACATCGGCGTCGGCGGACGCGAGATCGGATTCCTCTTCGGCCAGTACAAGAAGATCCGCAACGAGTTCACGGGCGTCCTGACCGGGAAGGGGATCGAGTACGGCGGCAGCCTCATCCGCCCCGAGGCGACCGGCTACGGCACCCTCTACTTCGTCGAAGAGATGCTCAAGACCAGAGACGACGCGGTCAAGGGCAAGACCGTCACCGTCTCCGGCTCCGGCAACGTCGCGCAGTACGCGGTGGAGAAGGTCAACCAGATGGGCGGCAAGGTCGTTTCGCTCTCCGATTCCGCCGGAACAGTCCACGATGCGGCGGGTATCACGCCTGAGAAACTGGCTTTCGTCATGGAGCTGAAAAACGTCAAGCGCGGCCGTATCAGCGAGTACGCGCAGAAGTACAAGTGCGAGTACCTCGAGGGCAAGCGGCCGTGGGGGATCAAGTGCGACATCGCGCTCCCCTGCGCAACGGAGAATGAGGTCGACGTGAACGACGCGAAGACCCTCGTGAAGAACGGCTGCACCTGCGTTGCCGAAGGCGCGAATATGCCGTCGACGCTGGATGCCGTGGAGGTCTTCCTCAAGGCCAAGATCCTCTACGGGCCCGCGAAGGCCGCGAACGCCGGCGGCGTCGCAACCAGCGGACTCGAGATGGCCCAGAACAGCCTGCACATCGGCTGGACCCGCGACGAGGTCGACCAGCGGCTGCACGGTATCATGAAGGCCATCCACCAGCAGTGCGTCGAGAACGGAAAAGAAGGAAAGTACGTCAACTACGTCGATGGCGCGAACATCGCGGGATTCAGGAAGGTCGCGAACGCGATGCGCGCACAGGGGATTGTCTAGTTCGCCTTGTTCATGATCCGGGAGCGCCCCGACGCGTCGGGGCCCGTCCCGCAAGGGGGCCGGCAAGGATGCTGGTGTTCCCTGATGCGACGCTCTGCGGGCACGTTGCCTCGGTTCGTGAACAGACTGGGCCGGCCCACTGAATGCGACAGGGACTCGTGCGAGACCCGGGGAGAACGAGATTTCATTGCGCGTCCGTGCGCCCCGTTCTTCCGGAAGTCTCGTGCGAGTCCCTGTTTTTTTGGTGGTCCAGCAGGCGCGTTCCACCTTGGAGCGACAAAGCCGCAGCTTTGTCTTTCCTTCCCGCTCGGCAAGGTCAAAGCTGCGGCTTTGACACTCCACAACACCGAGACCGCATGCTGTTCCTTGATTCGAGAATGATGCCGGCCAGGCCATCCTTGATGATTTCTTCCGAATCCATTCTTCAATGCCTTGACCGGACACGTCCGCAGATGTAGAATCGGCGCATGGACATCATGGTTCTGAGACAAGCGGTTGCCCGCGCAGAGATGACACGGCTGGCGGAGCAGGGTTTTGGCGATCTTGTGAAGGCCGTTGTGGACGTTCGCCTCGGCATCATCGCCGTCGGCGGCGAACTCCATGCCGACGAAGAGGCGATCCTCCTCGAACAGGGATCAAGGCAGGAAGACCTGTGGGGGATCAATATCTACCCGTCCGCGCCCCCAGATCGCTTGCTGGAATTCGACTCCATCATCAACCTGCGGCCATCGCGCGGGAACCGTTCCCGGTCCGTGGACGATCCCGGGATCCGGGACAAGATAAGGCAGGTGGTGGAGTCGCTCGTAAAACCATGAAGCCAATCCACGCAGGTCTTGCGTCAGGCCGATGGAAAGAGCTCTCGCTTGCGGAGCAGATGGCGAACATCGCGAGCGAGATCGGACGGATCATCTCGGCGCGCAGGCGAGGCGACGGCGCCCGCGCAGACGGGGCGTTCGACCGCGCGCTGGAGCTGCTGGACCTCACCGCGACCGATCCGAGGTGGAAGACCGGCCGACGCGAGATCACACGCGCCAGAGAACTCTTTCTCGCCGCGTACTTCGGCTCCAGCGAATACAATACGTCCCTGGAAGACCTGGACAGGTACTTCATGCAGTTCGCCGCGATGGCGAGAAGAGCAGTCTAGCCCGACACCTTCCTCGTTCAGGTCACACGCCGCCACGGATTCTCCGTCTGCTAGGACTCTGCCGCTTCCTTCTCCTCGAGGCCGAGGATCTTGCGCAGCTCCTGTCTCAGCTTCGCGATCTCCGTGGCCTTGTTCGAGATCTTGTCGAAGACGATCTTCTGCGCCTTGACCCCTTCGCTGATGAGGAACGCCGCGCTGTCCGATTTGCTCCTGAAGAGCCCGACCTCGACGAGTTCGTCAAGCCGTTTGAGCGTCTCGTCGTTCACCCTCACCATGATTACGTTCCCGCGCGCGACGGACAGGACGCTGTCCATCGCCTTCTTCAGGTGGTCCGCGATGCCGCTGTCATGCACCACGCAGCAGATCTTGCCTTTCGCCTTCTTCAGCGTGTCCTTCATGTCGGCGAAGAAGGACTCCGCCTGCCCCTTCTTCTTCTCTTCGGTCGCCTTCGATCCCGCTTTGCTCTTCCGGCTCTTCGTCGCAGCCATCGTCATTCCTCCAAAAACAAAAGAGACAGATTTCTATCGCCTGCAACGGCGTAATTGCCGCCAATTGCGTGCCTGCGCCGGGGACTACTCGTCCGCCGGTTTTCTGGCAACCACGATTTCGGACGGTATTGCGCGTCTGATGAAATCGCGTTCCACGTCGACGAACCCCGCCTCTGCGACCATCGGCGCCATCAGCACGGGTCGGCACCCCCCAAGGACGTACGGCGCCAACCAGTCCGGCAGCGCCCGGTAGGTCCGCTCGAACCAGGTCAAACGCGACCCGTCCTCCTTGCTCATGTTCAGCAGGACGAGCCTCCCCCCGGGTTTCAGAACGCGCCTGAACTCGCCCAGTACCGGAATGAGATCGCTCAACGGGATCAAGTCCAGCATGTAGCTGTTAAAAAGGAGATCGAACGCCCTGTCTTGAAACGGCAGCTTTCGCGCATCGGCCTCCCTCAGATCCACATTCCCGAACCCCGCAGAAGAGACCAGCGCGCGCGTCGCCGACAGCATTCGCGGCGACAGGTCGATCCCATGGATCCCGATCTTCCCGGCAACACGCCTGCGTATTTCGAGAAAGGCGCCGCCTGTCCCGACACCGACCTCGAGAACGATGTCGCTCGGCCGGACGCGCGCCCGCTCCAGCGCGAGCATCTGCATCTCGCGCTCCAGCGGCGCCGCCACCCAGCCGTAGAAGCGGCTGAACAGGTCATACGCCCGCCGCACGTGCTCCGCGGGCGCCTTCGCCTCGATCATCAATGTCTTTGCCATCGATTCGTCACCGGTACTGAACTTCATGCAGTTCTCATGTCGTAAGTTGATTACATTATATCGGCATTACCACAGTTTGTCAAGAACAATTGCCTGGAATTACGAAGAAATCTCCAGCCGGGCCGGATCCGCCAAACCTTCACAATCGTTTCGGCGGGCTCCCGTTTTCGGTCTGGATGTCTCATCTGTCTCATTGTCTCTCCTGCCTGCGCCGCAATGTGTCGAGCGGCAACCCTCCCTGTTTGCGCACCTTGCGCCTTCTTGCGGCTGCTTTCGCACCGCAAGTCCTTGACCTCTCCGCCGGTTTTGTGTATGATGGCCGATCATGATGTATTGCATTTCGAAGAGAACTGTGTTTCTCGCCTGCGGCGTCCCGGCCCTGCTGCTCGGCGTCGCCCTGCTGGTCCGCGGCCAGCAGGAAGGCGAGCGGCCCGCGGCGGCCGCTTACGTCGGAGTCCGCGGATGCCGGGATTGCCACGGTACGCGGTCGTCCGGCGACCAGTACGGCATCTGGCTGAAGAACAAACACTCCACGGCCTACAAGACGCTGTTCACGCCCGAGGCCAGGGACATCGCGACAAAAGAGGGGATCGCCGACCCGACAACCAGCGAACGGTGCCTCTCATGCCACGTGACCGGCGCGGGTAAACCGCCGGACATGTTCATGCCGAGCTTCTCGCCCGACGAGGGCGTCGGCTGCGAGGCGTGCCACGGGCCGGGCAGCGCGTACTCGCCGCGCGACACCATGGACGAGGCCAACGCGGCCTACGCCGCGGGACTCATCAAGCCCGATGAGAAGACCTGCATCCAATGCCACAACTCGAAGAGCCCCACCTTCAAGGAGTTCAAATACGCCGAGGAGCTTGAGAAAATAAAACACCCAGTGCCGGAGAAGGGCGTGGTCGATACCGGCGGGATCGAGTGGCTCGACGACTACGCCGCCGGCCAGAAAAAGGCGTCCGAGACCGGCAGGCCGATCATGCTGAGCTTCTTCTATTCGAAGGCGTGCCCGATCTGCGAACCGCTCGCCGCGACGCTCTCCGAGCCCGGAGTCGTCGCCGAATCGAAGAACTTCGTCTGCGTGCGGCTGCTCGACAAGCCGTCGTCCGTCCACAAGTCGTTCGGCTACCTCGACGCGGCCATCGTGTTCTTCACGCCCGACGGCGTCGAGCTCAAGGGGATGTACGGGGACTACCCGCCTGAGCTGCTCGTCCACATGATGCAGCGCGCGCGGCGCGTGTCGGAGCTCCGCGCAAAACACGAGACCACCACGACGGAAACCGACACCGGCGAGTCGACCGAGCTTACCCATGCGTCGCTCCTCGGCTGGCTCGACCGGCACGGCATGTCGTGCGGCGGCCAGGGGAAGTTCATCGACGAGACGTACGAGAAGGTCTCCGCCGCCGGCCGGTCCGGCGAGCGGGCGCTGGCGGAAGCGATCTGGACCGCGCCGATGTACCACCCGGCGACCATGGAGGCCGCGGCAAAGTGCCTCAAGTCGCCGGATCGCAAGGGCGACGAGCCGCTGCTGCTCGACCTGCTCGCGTTCCTCTACGACCCCAGCCCGCACGCCCGCGGTTGCGCAGTCACTGTGCTCGGAAAGCTCGGAAACCCGGCCGTCACGCCGTACATCATGAAGTACCTGCTGGCGGACTCTAACGGCAGCGTCATGTCCGCGGCTTTCAGGGCGCTGAGAGACTTGAAAGACCCGGCGTGCATTGACAGGGTTTTCCGCGTCATTGAGAGCCCGTCATGTTGCTACCTCAGGGAATGTCCCGCGAAGATCGAGGCGGCGGCGGTGCTCTACACGCTGGCGGCGCCGACCACGACCGACCGGCTCATCGGGTTTGCGCGGGCCGATGCGTTCGTGCGCAGGTCGGCCATCGCCGCCCTCGGCGAGATCGCCGCAGTCTGCGCCGCGCGCGAAAAGGAGGCCGCAAAGGAACTCACGGCGATCGTACGCTATCTCCTGACCGTCGCCGAGGACCGGCGCGAAAGCTTCGAGAACCGGAACGAGGCGCTCTATTCGCTCGGAAAGGTCGGCCGGAACTATGTCATGAACGGCGAACCTGCCGACGACTCGTTCGCGCTCGAGCGCATTCCGGATCCACTGACCGCCGACCTCAAAGACGCGCCGACGCTGGGCAAGCGGATCATGCGCCAGACCGCCGACGCCAACGCGGAATTCGGGGCGACCGCCTGCGAGATGCAGGGCGGGCTCAGGGCCTTCGAATCGATACCGCTGCTCGAGAACGTGATGCGCACCGGTGAGTCGCAGATTCCGCGCGCGTATGCCTTGCTGGCGGTCTGTGAACTCTTGCGCGCGGACTCAGAGGAGGCCGGGGGCGAGCAGGACGGCGACGCCGAGAAGTCCGGTCCGAGGCGCGCCATCGGCGACGAGGATCGCGCGAGGCTGATGCAGCTCGTCGACGACATGGCGGGGGCGCCTTCTCTGCTCGAACGGTCCATGGCCGCGGAGTGGCTGGCCCGGCTCGGCGACCCGGCTTACCTCGGCGGACTGCGGGAAACGGCGGCGCTGGGCGCAGGACCGGAGGCGGACGACCGCAAGGCGCTTGCGCTTGCCGCGGCCGCCCTTTGTGAAAACGGCGTGTCCTCCGCCGTCCCCGCTGTTGTCAGGCTCCTCCATCCCGCAGACATGGACACCACGCGTATGGCCGCGATCGCCCTCAGCGAAATGCACCCCACCGCCGACGGAGTCCCCGCGCTCGTCGATGTGCCGCTCTACCCGCCCAGGCTGTTCTTCGCCTGCTCCAATGCGCCTTCGGTCGGAGACGACCGCCGATTCCTCTTGACCAAGGTCGCCGCCATCATTACCCCATGGCGCCTTTGGCTGGTGAAGAACGGCGGTCAGTTCATGGCCGGCGCGGGCAAATCCGTTGCGGGCCCGGAGGAAGTGAGCTCGCTCGAAGCGAAACTTATCCTCGCGAAGGAACAGCAACCTGAGGAAGAACCCGATTCCGGCGAGTATCACCTGTGGTTGCAGCTCACCTTCAAGAACCGCGAAGGCGCGACCATGCCTGCACGGGGCCTGCTCCAGATCTACGACGCCGCCTCGCGGATCGGCGCGGCAGAGAGTCAGCGCTGGTGGGATTATGATGCGTTGGAGCCACAGACCCCGGAGACGCCGATGACCGACAAATATGTCGGACGCGACCCGGAGACCCCGCCCGACAAACGACAGGACAAGTCCCCTTCCGGCGACAAGACGCCGCCGGCGCCGGATATCAACAAGCCGCTCTTCTCCCAGGTCGTCACCCGCCGGAACTGGACCGAGCTCGCGCATGAATCCGAAGAATGGACGCGCGATCTGGCCACTTCGGCCATTCACTCGGCGCAGGGATCGCTCTTCGTCCACATCGCATCCGGTTTCTCTGATATAGCGGAGCTCAAGAAGATCGAAGGCCGTACTCTCTTCGTTCGATATTCCGCCGCGAGCAGGCCCGTCGACGCCAGGGTCAAGATACCTTAGTCCGCATTGTTCGCGAACGCGGCGACATGCTGCTCGAGTTCGTAGTGACGCCGTAAGGCGTTGTCCA
>JAVHLO010000174.1 GCA_031082105.1 Planctomycetota bacterium | reverse complement strand
CAAAGGGGGAAACGTCTTCTCGTTCGTTATGGCGATGGACAAAGTGGAGTTCCCGGAGGCCGTGAAACGCGTCGCCGCGCGGGTAGGCATCACCATCGTGGAGCGGAGCCGCCAACCGGGCGCCAGCCGCGAAGAGGAGGACGTTCGCTCCGAGATACTCCGGCTGAACGGCTGGGCCTCGGGTTTCTACGCGGAATATCTCGCGAACGCAGCGGCGGCCGCCGGCGCCCGCTCGTACCTGGCGAAACGCCGCCTTTCCAAGGAGACGATTGCGCGGTTCGGGCTCGGTTTCGCCCCCGAATCCTGGGATACGTTGCTCGCGGAGGCAAAGAGGCACGGCTTTTCAGAGCCCCTCATCCAGAAGGCCGGGCTTGCCGTCCAATCCCAGGAAGGCAAACGGCTGTACGACCGGTTCCGCGGCCGGATCATGTTTCCCATACTCGACACACGCGACCGCACGATCGGGTTCGGCGCCAGGCTGCTCGAGGGCGAAGGGCCGAAATACATCAACTCGCCGGAGACACCGGTTTTCAGCAAGGGCCGGAACTTCTACGGCCTGAACCTCGCCAAGCACAAGGCCGCGGCGGAAGGGCGTCTGGCCATCGTCGAGGGCTACACCGATGTCATGATGGCGCATCAGTACGGGTTCGATTTCGCCGTGGCGACGCTCGGGACCGCTCTCACCGCGGACCATGTCTCCCTTGCCAGACGCTACGCGCAGACCGTGTTCCTGGTCTACGACGGCGACACCGCCGGCGCGAAGGCCTGTGAACGGAGTGTCGATATCCTGCTCGCAGAGGATATCGACGTGCGGATAGCCGAGATGCCCGCCGGTCACGACCCATGCGATGCGCTCATCAAGTTCGGACCGGACGCGTTCAAGAAGGCGGTGGAACAGGCCGCCGAGATTTTCGCGTACCGATTGATCGTGGCGCGAAAGCGTCATGATTTGAATACACTCGACGGCAAGACCCGGTTCGCAGACGATATGCTCCTGTCGATCCTGCCGGTTCGAAACGCGATGAAGCGCGACCTGCAAATCCGCGAGCTCGCCGAGCATATGAAGGTGGGTTCAAGTGACCTCGCGCTCCATGCCGAAGAAACCCTGCGTTCGCGGCTCCAGGAGCTTGCCAGGACCGCGCGCGCCGGCCATGCGCGCTACGATTCGACTGAGCCGGCTGACCAGGATGCCGCACCGGTCGTGTCCAGGCGAAAGGAGCGCCTGACCTCTGAGGAGATGGCAAGCCGTGAGCTCATTGAGGTCATGCTCGCCAAACCGGCCCTCGTGCCCGAGGTCGCCCGGGAGCTGTCCGCCGCGGACTTCCACGGTGCCGGCCCCAGGGCGATTGCCGCGGCGATATTCGCCGCGTACGAGCGAACCGGAACGGTGCGCATCGATGAGCTCGTCTCGGTTTTGAACGACGAACAACACGCCTCGCTCGCCGTCGAACTGGTCGGCGACCAGGCCACGGCGAAGGGCAAGTTCGAAAAGCGCATGAAGGACTGCGTTGCATTTCTCGAGCGCAAGCACGTCCTGGCCGAGGCCGCGGCGGAGAAGGGCCGGGCGCGAGAGGCCGCACACGCCGGCGATACGGCGTCGCTGGACAGCGCAATGATGCGCTTTCAGAAAATCCACGGTTTGGTTCAGTCGGGCGGGAAGCAATGAGACATCGGAAGAAGACCACGGGAAAGAAGCACAGCCGGAAGAAGGCCATCCGGAGAAAGGCCATCCGAAGTAAGACCATCCGGAAGAAGCTCAGGAAGCCGGTCGCCGCCCAGGCCGGCGCTTTGAAATCCAAGGATGATCTCAAGATCGTCATCCCCGGCGCGATCGACGCCGAGATGCGCACGCTCATCGAGGAGGCCAAGAAGCGCGGCTATCTCACCTACGACGAGGTGAACCGCGTGCTGCCCGACGACGCCGTCTCGCCGGAGAGACTTGACCTCATCCTGCTCACCCTCGATGAGCTGGGCATAGACATCATGGACACGCCGGAGTCCGAAGAGGCGCCCGCGGAGCCGCCCGAGGCGACGGCGGAAGTTGAAGAAGAGGAAGAACGGGAAACCGTCGATACGACCATCCCCGAACGGCATGATGACCCCGTGCGCATGTACCTCACGCAGATGGGCGAGATACCGCTCTTGTCGCGCGAGGAGGAAGTCACGCTGGCAAAGAAGATCGAACTCACCCGCAAGCGGTTCAGAAGGAAAGTCATCGAGTCCACTCTCGCCGTCAGCGATTCCATCGCCATCCTCGAGGACGTCCGCAACGGCGAGCTCGCCTTCGACCGCACACTGAAGGCCGACGTCGCCATCGATATCAACAAAGCCGACATCGTCCTGCGGCTCCCCGCGGCGATAGATACCCTCAGGAGGATCACCGAGGATTGCAGGAGAGACGCGACGCGGCTGATCAGGGGGCGCCCCATGGCCCCCGAGCGCAGGGCGCTCCAGAACAGGATCGTAAAACGCGAGGAGCGCGCGGTCAGGACTCTCGAAGACCTCAACCTCCAGACCAAGAAGATCCGGCCAATGATGGAGAAACTGAAGCAGGTCTCCTCGCGCATGCAGCAGATACTGCGCGAGATCGAGGTGCTCCAGAAGAGCAAGGCCTCACGCCAGAGAATAGCCGAACTGCGGAGAGAACTCGACGACCACCGCATCCTCGCCGTCGAAGACCCCGTCAGACTCAAGACGCGGGTCAAGGAGATCGAGCAGCGGCACGATGAGTACGAGCAGGCAAAGCGCAAACTTTCGAGCGGGAACCTCCGCCTCGTCGTCAGTATCGCAAAGAAGTACAGGAACAGGGGCCTCTCCTTCCTCGACCTGATCCAGGAGGGAAATACCGGCCTCATGAAGGCCGTTGAAAAATACGAGTATCGCAGGGGCTACAAGTTCAGCACGTACGCGACCTGGTGGATTCGACAGGCCATCACGCGCGCAATCGCCGACCAGGCGCGCACGATCCGGATCCCCGTCCACATGATCGAGACGATGTCCAGGCTCCGCAACGTGAGCAAGAAACTTGTCCAGCGCAACGGCCGCGAACCCAGCGTGGAGGAGCTTGCAAAGGAGACCAGGATCACGCTCGACGAGACGAAGCGCGTGCTGCGCATCGCGAAGCACCCCATCTCGCTCGATAGACCCATCGGCGAAAGCGACGACTCCTACTTCGGCGATTTCATCGAGGATCAGAGCGTTCCGTCGCCGATCAGCACGGCCTCCCACGAAATGCTGAAGGAGAAACTCGAGACCGTGCTGCGCAGCCTGTCCTTCAGGGAGAGAGAGATCATCAAGCTGCGCTACGGGATAGGAACCGGCTATACCTATACGCTTGAAGAGGTCGGCCGGATCTTCAAGGTGACGCGCGAACGGGTCCGCCAGATCGAATGCAAGGCCGTGCGCAAACTCCAGCACCCGATCCGGAGCCGCAAGCTCGAAGGGCATCTGGAAGGGCTGAAGCTGGAATCCTGAGCCCGGTATTCTCGTAGCCGTTCACCCGGGGATTGACAGCGGAACCACAGATTGCACAGATTCTCAAGGAGGCTGAAACGCTTCGTCCTTTGGGATCAATCTGTCCGACAGTCCTGCAAGATCGTGTTTTTGCGACAGAGCTTACGACAAGGTTTACGACAGAGTTCTTACGGTCCTGTTGTTTCTTGGTTCTTTCGTTCTTCCGTTCATCCGTTTCTTGGTTGCGGCTTCGCTGCGCTGCGAAATCCGCGGATGCAGCGTATCGCTGAACGGTTGCGTATCTTCGAGGGTCCTTAGATGCCTCTGGGCAACAAACTCGCCGGACTTCCGGCCTTGCAGTCGATCGACCGGCAGATCAACGAGCTGGAGGCAGAGTGTCGGGCCCTCGATGCAAGGCTGGTCCCGCTCGAAAACGAAGTAAAAAAAACGCAGACGGAACTGACCGAACTCGAAGGCCGGCGGAAAGAGGCGAGGAAAAACCTGGGGATGCGCGAGCTGGCGCTCAAGGAGAAGGAGGCCCGCCTGCTGAAGCTGGACCAGCAATTGTTGACGTTGAAGACGAACAAGGAATACGCCACGATGCAGACGGAGATCGGCTCAGCGAAGGCCGACAAGAGCGCGCTTGAAGATGAGATTCTCAATTCGATGTCCGCGCTCGATGAGACCGACCGGATCATCGGTCTCCAGAAGGAGAAAGCCGCCAGAGCGGAGAAGGGGCTTGCTGCGGCGCGAATCGAGATCGAGGCCGGAAAAGGCCGGATCACGGAGCTCCTTGCCCGGTTGACCAAGGAGCGCGAACCGGCGCTCGACGCGGTCGACTCGAGAGTCCTCGAGATCTACGAACGGCTTTCGAAACGACACGCGGACGCCCAGGTGCTGGCGTGCGTCAAGATCGACACCGGCGCGGCCGGCAAGCTCGAAGGCGCGTCCTGCGGTGAGTGCGGCGTGAGCATAACGACCCAGGAACTCAGCAGATGCATGCAGGACAAGGAAGTCATGCTCTGCAAGAATTGCTCCCGAATACTGCTTCTGCAGTGAGCGCACGCTGCGGCTGCATCCGCGTTTGCATTGATTCCGGCGACGACCTCTTTCTTTGGAGAATCGAGTATCCGTACTGCACTCGTCATAGTCGAATCGCCCGCCAAGGCCAAGACGATCAAGAAGTATCTCGGCCGCGGGTACACGATCAAGGCCTCGATGGGCCATGTGCGCGACCTCCCCTCGAGCGGGCTCGGCGTGGATGTCGAACACGGCTTCCAGCCTGACTACGAGATCCTCCCGCGCAAGAAGAAGGTCGTCCGCGAACTCAAGCTCGCCTCACAGAAGAGCGACGACGTATACCTCGCAACCGACCCGGACCGCGAAGGCGAGGCAATAGCGTGGCACCTGCGCGAACTCCTCGCGGCCAACAAGGCCGATACCGACCGGTTCCATCGCGTTGCGTTCAACGAGATCACGATGCGCGCCGTGCGCTCGGCGTTCGAACATCCCGGGACCATCGACGCGCGGCTGGTCGACAGCCAGCAGGCGCGCCGGATCCTCGACCGGCTCGTCGGCTACGAAGTGAGCCCGCTCCTGTGGCGGCGCATGCGCGGCGCGCGCAGCGCCGGACGGGTCCAGAGCGTCGCCGTGCGGCTGGTCGTCGATCGCGAACGCGAGATCCGTGCCTTCGTTCCGCAACAGTACTGGACCGTCGAAGCGGTGCTGAAGAAACGCGTGGAGCCCGCCAACCCGTTCAGGGCGAGACTGGTCAGGATGGACGGCAAGAAGATCGTCGACATCGACGCGGGCGTCTTCCTCCTGCCGGACGAAGCGTCGATGAAACAGGCGGAGACGGAACTGCGCGCGGCCGCATGGACCGTCGTCAACGTCGATGTCCAGACGAAACGGCGCAACCCCTCGCCGCCATTCATCACGAGCACGCTCCAGCGCGCGGCCTTCACCCGGCTGCGCATGTCACCGCAACATACGATGCAGATCGCGCAGGAACTCTATGAAGGCGTCGAGCTCGGCACCGAGGGGCCCGTCGGCCTCATAACCTATATGAGAACGGATTCGCTCAATGTAGCCAGTCAGGCCCAGGATGAGACGCTCGCGTATGTCCGCGCTGCGATGGGGCCGGAATACGCGCCGGAAAAGCCCAATTTCTACCGGTCGCGCGAGACCTCTCAAGGCGCGCACGAGGCAATTCGGCCTACGACCGTGACAATGACGCCGGAGAGCGTCGCAGCGCATCTCACCAGGCAGCAGGCCGCCCTCTACGAGCTCATCTGGAAACGGTTCCTCGCGAGCCAGATGGCCCCGGCGCAGATCAAGGTCACCGCGGCCGAGGTGATGGCGAAGGCCGATCCCCGTGCCCTTTCGAAGGAAAGCGGCCAGACGGCCCCGCGCGAGTTCACGTTCCGCGCCTCGGCGTCCGAAGTGGTTTTCCCCGGATTCCTCAGAGTCTACGGGGTCGAGGAAGGCGATGAAGACCGCCTTGCCTCGTCGTCCGAGGGCCAGTCTCAAGCCCCAGGCGCCGTCGTGGGTCAGGCCGGCACCCCACCACGCTCGCCCGCCGACGACAGGTCGGAAGAACTGCCGGGCACGGAAGAGATCGCGCTCCCGCCGCTCGAAAAGGGGGAGCCGCTCGACCTGCACGAGCTCCACCCGAACCGGAAGGAAACAGAGCCGCCCCCGCGCTACAACGAGGCGTCGCTCATCAAGGCGCTCGAAGACCTTGGAATCGGAAGGCCGAGCACTTATGCCCCCACCATGATGACGATCCTCAAGAGGAAATACGTCCAAAAGGACAGGAACGCGCTCCGCCCGACGGAGCTCGGCGAGCGAACGACCGACCTGCTCGTGAAATGGTTGCCGCACCTCATGGATGTGGGATTCACCTCCCAGATGGAAGAGAAACTCGATGAGGTCGAGGCCGGCAAGGAGCGCTGGACTGACCTCGTCCGCGCGTTCTACGCCGATCTGAAACCTACGCTCGAGACCGCGCTGAAGGTGAACTTCCAGGAGACCACGTACCGGTGTCCTTCGTGCAAACAGGGCACCCTCCGCATCTCCGAGGGGCGCAACGGCGAGTTCGTGTCCTGTTCCCGCTACCCGAAATGCAAGTTCTCGAGCGATTTCAAGAGGAAAGGGACCAAGACCGACGGCCGGCCGGCCGAGGTCGAGCTCATCGCCCCGCAGCCGACCGGGGTCTCGTGCACCCGCTGCGCCGCGCCGATGTTCGTACGATCGAGCAAGCGCGGCGAGTTCCTCGCCTGCTCCGCATACCCGAAGTGCAAGACGACGCTCAGCTTCAAGCGAAGCCCCGAGGGCGCAATTGTGCCGGAGCTCCCGGAGCAGACCAACCTGGCGTGCGCGAAGTGCGGCAAGCCGATGGTCGTCCGGTCCGGAAGGAACGGTCAGTTCCTCGCCTGCTCGGGCTACCCCGACTGCCGCAACACGAAGAGCTTCACCCGCGATGAGAAGGGTGTCATCGTGCCGATCGAGCGGCCCGAGAAACCGCCGCAGGACAAGTCCGTCCCACCGTGTGACCTGTGCGGGAGCCCGATGGTCCTGAGATGGAAGGGGCGGCGCAGATTCCTCGGCTGCTCGGCTTTCCCAACCTGCAAGAACGTCAAACCCATCACCCGCTCCGAGGAGCCGCAGAAGACCGGCGAAAAGTGCGAGAAGTGCGGCCGTGACATGGTCGTCAAGATGGGCCGTCACGGCAAGTTCGCCGCATGCTCCGGTTACCCCGCCTGCAGAAACGCCAAGCCGCTGGGACAGTAGAGCCGCTTTGGACCGTCAAAGCCGCAGCTTTGACTTTCTCTGGAGTGTGTTTGGAGTGAAGGTCAAAGC
>JAVHLO010000173.1 GCA_031082105.1 Planctomycetota bacterium | reverse complement strand
TGGCGTCTTCTTCCGAGAAACGACGGCACTCCGCTGCGACTACGTGCCTTACTACGAACTGCTGGAAGAGTGATTTGTTGATTCCCACGGATGACATGAAGAACGCCTCTACACCATCGCCTGCCAGGAAGCACGGCCCGTTCAGGCTCGGGCTGATCGCCATCCTGCCTTCTATCATCACCGTCATCATTCTTGTCGCCGTCTTTGGTTTCGTCTACCGGCGCATCGCGATGCCGGTCGGATACGGCGTAATCGATCTGGCCGACGCGATAGGCGGTGACACGCTTGACGAATTCCTGCAGGACCACCTCATTGTGAGCCTCGGCTGCCTCAGGCAAAAGGAATACTTCGTCGCCGTGGTCGGATTCCCGTTCGCGGTCTTCACGATTCTGGTGGTGGGCGCGCTCGCCTCGGTCGCGCTGCGCGGCAGCATGCTCCTGTGGTTCGGCCGGCTGCTGGGGTCGCTCCCCATCGTCCGCACGGTCTACCCGTTCATGAAGCAGTTCGCCGATTATCTGCTCGGGACGGACGAGAAACTGCGGATCGCCGAGTGCGTGGCCGCCGAGTATCCCTGCAAGGGCACATACAGCGTCGGCTACGTGACGGGCGAAGGATTGAAGACCGTGAACGAAGTCGGCGGCGAGAAGACCATCACCGTGTTCATTTCCGCCTCGCCTATTCCGGCCACGGGATTCGCCTATTTCGTTCCCGAGAAGGAAGCGATCAAACTGAACGCGTCCGCAGAAGAACTGTTCCTGTTCGCATTCACCGGCGGGATATTAACACCGCTCGGCGAGCGACAGAAAGGGAAAGAGCCAGACTCCTAGCCCTGACGCGTCGGGGCATGACAGGCTGTCGTTGCTTTTCCATGACTCGTGAATGACGCTCTGGTTGGAGAGGTCGCTGATTATGGCCGAAGAGAAAAGTCGCGGAGCGCTGAAGAGGTTTTTCACACGCGGGCTGGCCGCGCTGCTGCCCACGGTGATAACCATCATGCTGCTCATCTTCTGTTTCGAGTATCTGAACGACACGGTGGGGATCCCGCTCGGCAAGGGGGTACTGTGGCTGATCGAGAAGGCCGGCGGTCAGTCCGCCAACGACCTGGCCGTATCCGCGTTCGAGAAGGACCTGGCCGCCCTTCGCCAGACGAAGCTCGCGACCACGCTCGTCGGTTTTCCGCTGGCGATCGTGATCGTCTTCGTCGCGGGCTTCTTTCTCACGAGTTTCATCGGGCGGAGGCTGTTCCTGAGCATGGAGAACCGCGTCCTGGCTCGGTTCCCGGTGATCAAGGTCGTATACCCCTATGCGAAGCAGTTCACCGACTTTTTTTTCGGGGAGGAGCACAAGGTCTCGTTCCGCGGGGTGGTGGCGGTGCAATACCCCCGTCCCGGACTGTATTCGATGGGGTTCGTGACGTCGAACGGCCTGCGGTCGATCGACGAGAAGACGAACAAGCACCACGTCACGGTGTTCATTCCCACGTCGCCGACCCCGGCGACTGGTTTCATAGTCCTGGTGCCCGCCGACGAAGTCGTCCCGCTGCCCGTGTCGGTCGAGGAAGCCGTCCGGTTCGTGCTGTCAGGCGGGGTGGTCGTGCCGAGCCATCAGCTCCCCGCGGCGGGCGAGCCGGCAAAGCCGCCGCAGTTGCCTCCGGGCTAGAGGTCTTCCTCTTCCGATTTCGCGCGCCGGGTCATGAGGTCCTTCAATGCCTGCTGCGAGGGCTTGTCTTCGAAGAGAACCGCGTACACCTCTTCCGCAATGGGCATCCGGACGCCTTGTTTCTTTGCAAGGCTGTGCACGGATTTCGTGGTCCACACGCCTTCCGCGACTTTTTCCATGGACTTCAGGACCTCGGCGAGCTTCATCCCCTGCCCGATCTTCAATCCGACCTCGCGGTTCCTGCCGAACGGGCTGACGCACGTGGTGACGAGGTCGCCGATGCCCGCAAGGCCGGTGAACGTGGACCGCCTCGCCCCGAGCGCGACGCCGAGCCGCTCCATCTCGACGAGCCCGCGCGCCAGCAGCGCGCTCTTCGTGTTGTCGCCGAGCTTCATGCCGTCGCACATCCCCGCGGCGATCGCTATGACGTTCTTGAGCGCGCCGCCGAGCTCGACACCGACCTCGTCGGTGTTGGTGTAAACCCTGAACCGCTCGCCCATGAACAGCGCCTGGATGCGACTCGCGAACGAATCGTCCGCTGCAGCCGCGACGACCGACGCGGGCAGGCCGCGCGCGACCTCCTCCGCGTGGCTCGGGCCGGAGAGGACGCCCACCTTCACGCGGCCGAGCACGTCGCGAATCACCTGGCTCGGACGGAGGAGCGTGTCGTTCTCAATCCCCTTCGCGACCGAGACGATCTCCACCTGGCGCGGAAACGACGGCGCCAGTTTCGAAAGCACCGCGCGCGCGAACTGCGTCGGCACCGCCATCACCATCATGGCCGCGTCCGCGAGCGCGCTCGTATCCCAGACGATCGCGACCTGGTCGGACACCCGCACGCCCGGCAGGAACTTGCGGTTCTCCCGGGTGCGCGCGACCTGGCGCGCGTACTGCTCGTCGACGCTCCACAGCCGGACCTTGTGGCCGTTCTTGGCCATCAGCATGGCGATCGCGGTTCCCCACCCGCCATCGCCGAGGACGAAAACGGATTGTGGCATTCTTCACTCCCGGACGTACGTTGGTTGCTGATAGTTCCCGAACATGCGCCCGCCAGCACAGGCATATCGATTTTAGAATTTAGATTTTAGATTTTGGATCGACCAAGCTTCCCGATCCGTGCTCGTGCTCCTGCTCCTGCTCGTGCGGTCGGCAGCTGGAGCTGTCTCCTACATCGCCGGCTTCTTGTCGACGTTGCTTCCCCTGCTGTTACCGTTCTTCTCGCCGCTGTCCGCCCGGGTTCTTCCTATCCGTGGCTCTGTTCCTTTCAGCAGGCGACCGATGTTGCCGCGGTGTTTGAGTATCATCGCCGCCGCGGCCAGACCGCAGAAAGCCAGTGTGTTCCGGTCGTCCGGCGTTGAAGCCCCGCGCAGCAGCGCGAACGCGACCGGCAACGCCACCGCCGCGGTAATCGAGGCCACAGAGACGTACCGCCCGATCGCCAGGACCGCGCCCCACACACCGAATGCGATGAGAGCGGGAACGGTCGCGACCGCTAGAAAGACGCCCAGCGCGGTGGCAACGCCCTTGCCGCCCTTGAACTTCAGGAAGACCGGCCACATGTGCCCGACGACGCAGGCCGCGCCGCACAAGAGCGGCAGAATGGCCATCAGTTCCGTTTGGCCCTCCAGACCGAGCCGGATCGGACCGCTCGCGGCCAGGAAGGCGGGAAAGAACCCCTTCGCGCCATCAAGCAGGAAGACGAGGATTCCGAATGGTCGCCCAACGACCCTGCCGACATTCGTCGCGCCGATGTTCCCGCTCCCGTGCTTCCGGATGTCGATCCCCTTCACCAGCCTGGCCACGACGTACCCGAACGGGATCGAGCCCAGGAGCAGGCTGGAGAGAATGCAGACCAAAGCGATCAGGAGCCCGTGACCCATCTCGTCGACCTGTCTGCAAAATAAAACTCACTGCGAATTCGAGAGACTCTGCTTCACTCCTGCAATCTTAGCAGGTCCCGGCCGGATCTTCAAGGAATTGCAGTACCGGCAGGCAGGCACGAACGGAGGCGGATGAACACAAACGACGCCGCAGACGAACACAAGTCGACACGGATTGATTCGGTACGAAGCGAAGTGGCACTGCAGATTGCCGACAGCCAACGGGAAACGCCCTCCCGCTGGAGGTCGTGGTCGGGCTGTTCGCCGCGGCTCTGCGTCTTGCTCAAGACCATGTTTCCCGGCCAGTCCATAGCCCTTCTTGCCCATCATGTAAACCGGAACATGCAGTGTTTCGGAGTTTCCACCGTCTGCGTATCACATCGCATTGTAACAGCACGACTTACCACACACGCCGCCGAGCGTAACGCCCGCTTTACAGAAAAGTGCTGTGACTGGTCAACGCACGATGACGCACACGTCCCAACTTGTTATCACCAATGATATTATGGACGCATGCGAATCTACCAGCCATTGGCACGGTAGTTGCTCAGTGTATTCCTACTTGGTGTTGTCGTAGCCACAATGGAGGAACCGAAATGCAGACTGTGAAACTCTACATAGTTGAAGGCGGCGCTGCGCGGGTCTTCGAGATCACGCCGAACACGCAGATCGTCACTATGGGCAGGTCCCCGGAGAATACGATCCAGTTGCTTGAGACGCGCTCGTCGCGGCTGCACTGTCAGATCGAGCGCATCCCGGAGGGGTTCAAGCTGGTGGACCTCGAGAGCACGAACGGCACGTCCGTGAACGGCGCGAAGGTCAACACCTATATCCTCAGCCAGGGCGACATCATCGAGGTCGGCGCGGTCTCGATCCGCTTCGGCGAGTCGGTACCGAGTCCTGTCCATGGAACGCCCGGCGCGCCGGTCCACGCCCAGATCCCGCCAGTGCCGGTCTTCACGCATGCGCCGGCGGGCGCAGCCGGCGCCGAACCGCCGCCGCCGATCATACCGAGCGCCCCTCTGCCCATGCACGCGCCCGACGATACGCTCGCCGCCTGGCGAAAACAGCAGCTCGTCCGCCGGATCATCTCGATCGCCGCCGCCTTGATCATCGTCATCATCGTACTCGCGGTCGGCAAGGGCTACTACAACGAATACATGGCGGAAAAACGGGCCAGGGAACTCTACGAGAATGCGACCACCGCCATGGAGGACGGCAACAACCAGGAGTGTCTCACCCTCTGCGAGGAACTCACGACCAAGTACCCGAACTCCACGCAGGCGGCTCAGGCAAAAGTGTACCTGGACAAGATCAAGAAACAGGTCGAGTACGAGAAGATCGCGAGCAACAAGCTGAGCGTGGTCGACAAGATGGCCGGCGACCTCGAGGATCAGCCGGCGCGTCTCGCCAACGAGTACGCAGCGCTCGCCGAACAGTACCCCAATACGCCAGCCGCCGAGAAGGCGAGCGCCCGGGCGAAGGACCTCAGGGCGGCCGTGGCAAAGGCCGCGGAAGCCAGGCTCGACGAGTGCGTGAAGACCGTGACGGATGCGCTGGCCAAGGGGGATTTCGCGGAGGCCTCAAGGGTGCTCGGCAAGTTCGCCATCGAGTTCGAGGGGATGCCCGTCGTGGCGAAGGCCGAAGAGCACCGCCGCGCGGTCACCGAGGCCGCGAGCGCGGCGTTCGACAAGATCGCCACCGAGGTCAAGGACCTCCTGGTCAAAGAGCATTACGATTCCGCCCGCCAGATCTACCAGGACGCTCTCGCCAAGTTCGAAGGGACCGTCTTCTACTTCAAAATACAATCAAAGCTCCGCGGCATCGATGCGCTCGCCGCGGGCGGGCAGGAGAATGTCCTTTCCGCCAAGGTCCGGGCGACCCGCGAAGACTGCCTCCAGCTCGCGCTCAAGGCCGACGAGCTCGCCCGCAACCAGCGGTACACGCAGGCCTATGATATGTACCGCAACATCATCAACGAGCGCCTCTCCGCGCCCGAGCTCGCCGAGATACGCAAGGAGTTCGAGCTTCGCTCGCAGGATATCAAGGCCCAGGCGGAGCTCTTCGAAATCCTCGTGACCTGCGTGAATTCGGGCAAGCTGTCCACGCGCGACTACGAGCTGGGCGGCGGAATCATGGGGACCGTCAAGAAGGCCACGCCGGAAAGCCTCGAGATCTCGTTCAACAACGAATCCGGCATGGTCAAGCTTCACTGGTTCAACATCCCCGCCAAGACGTTCTATGACCTCTACAAGCGATGCAAGTTCACCAACGAGCAGAGCTTCGTCCTCGGCGTCTACTGTTTCAACAACAAGCTGACCACCGAGGGGAGCGCGACGTTCCAGGACGTGGTCAAGGCCGACGCCGCAAAGAAGACCGATGTCGATGCGTTCATCGGCAGGTGGCGCGGCATCCCCGTGCCGAAGGACGGGTTCATCTTCTTCGAGAACGCGTGGTACACGCCCGTCGAGCACCAGTACGCGCTGCTGCGCAGGCGCGTCGACAAGATCGTCGCGCGCCTCAAGGAGAACGACGAGAAGGTCGTCGAGACCGCGCTCCTCGACTACAAGGCGATCGTGGCGCAGCCCGACCTCACGACCGAGTTCAAGGACACATCGAGGGAGCGGGTCGCGGCCGGGCTTGCGGAACGCAGGACGTTCCTCTTCAACGCGCTCAAGCACGTCCCCAGCATGATCGCGGTCGACCAGCGAAAGGCGCTCAAAGAGGAGTTGAACCTCCGCCGCAAGCAGGCGCTCGCCATCATCATGGACGAACCGCGCTACCCGTACCCGTACAAGCAGGACCCGTTCGACAAGGGGCACGTGGCCGATTTCAAGAAGTGGCTCGGCGAACAGAAGTTCGACCCCGAGACCCTGAAGGAGCTCGAGAACTACATCATCAAATCGGAAGGGATGGAGTACGCGCAGGTGGTCCAGATGTTCGTCGACAAGCTCGTCGCGCGGGTGCGCGAGCTCTGGAACAAGCCCGGCGAGGGGATCAAGCTCGACAAGAACGTGCAGGAGCTCGTCGCGAAAATAAAACTGATCGACGAGAAGTACCTGCCCGACATCGGCGCCGAGGCGCAATCGGACGAGGAGATCGTCGGGCTGATGGCGATGATCAACCAGTCCATCGACCTCAAGAACATCTGCCTGAACGGCACGGAGACGGGGATACTCGAGTACAACAAGAAGGTGTGGGAGTTCAACGAGAAGACCAACGTGAGCCTCGTCACCGTCGAGAAAGAACAGATAAAGATAACGAACAAGTACCGCGAGATGTTCGGCCGACGGATCGTGGCGATAAACGAGAAGCTCGGCCGGGCGACCCGCAAGCATTCGGAATGGATGCTCTCCGTAGGCCGGCTTTCGCACGAGCAGGACAACCCGAAGACGAAGAGCCCGTCGGACCGGGTCGGGCTCGAGGGCTACGGCGGCGGCGCGAGCGAGAACATCTGCGTCGGCCATGAGGACCCCGAAGGCGCCCACGAAGGCTGGTGCCACAGCTCCGGCCACCATCGCAATATCCTCATGGACGGCCACACGGAGATGGGCGTCGGCAAGGCCGGCGCATACTGGACCCAGAACTTCGGCGCGGGCGGCGTGAACTTCGAGAAACCCGACCAGTTGGAGACCGAGAAGAAGGACGCCGGCAAGAAGGGGCCGGGGAAGTAGGCCGGTAGGCAGAAGGCAGTAGGCAGTCCGCAGTAGGCAGTGGGAGGCGTAAGTCCCCCTTGGCAAAGGGGCCCCGACTGCGGTCGGGATCACGGCTGCGGCCTT
>JAVHLO010000172.1 GCA_031082105.1 Planctomycetota bacterium | reverse complement strand
AGGCGGTTTGGGAGGAGGATATCGGTCTTGCGCCAGTCGTAGTTGCCGATCGGCTCGAAGAGGCCGCCGTTGAGGAACGGAATGCGGCATTTGAAACACTCGCACCATGCGGCAAGACCCCGGTCGCTCGCCAGCGTCTCGTAGAAGAGTGGTTCGAGGACGTCGTTGAAGTAGTTCTCGTATTTCCCGCATTCGCCGTTCGCCAGCCGTCTGAGAAAATCGCGTGGGCCGGTGCCCCAATCCTTGCCCTTCGCCACGCCGAGCCAGCCCTTCTTCTGTAGAAAATAGAGGAACACGATCTGGCCCATGAGCTTCTTCGCGAAGTCCACGGTCTTGACGCCCTTGGCCTTGAACTCTTCGCGGATGACCGCGTCCTTCTTGACCAGGTCGTCCAACTCTGCGTGAATCGTCGCGAACAGCGCAGCGTATCTCTTGAAGAATTCCTTCGTGACCGCCTCGACGCTGAATGCCTCTTCGATATCGGCGAGCGCAGGCCGGGTCTCCGTGTTCTGGAGGAGGCCAAGGAACCGGCTCTGGGCGGTATGGCAACTCTCGCCTTCGCCGACGAGATAGGACAGCCGCCGCGCGGGAGTGAACCTCGTCTCCACGTCCACCTTGCCGGACTCCTTCCGGACCGTCGCGTACTCCATCTTCACGTACGAGAAACGCCAGGTCGTCTCGGACGGCGACACGAAGGCGACGAGCGCGGCGTCCTTCTGATCGCGGGTCTTCAGATAGTCTCCCGCGAAATTACGGAGGGCCGTGCGGGCGCGTTCGAGCTTCGACGCTTCTGTAAGATGGACGACGAGCACGTCGAGCGTTTCGTTCTTCGGGGAGGCGTACGAGCCGAGACGCTCGTAGCGGTCGACGTGCTCCTTGAAGGCGTCCTTCACGTAGGTCGTGTTGCAGGCAAGCGCCTTTGACCGGTCGATATCGTGGAGGATGTTGTTGGTGAAGTTGAAGAACCGCGCCTTGTCGAATGCGGCGGTGAAGGTGTCTTCGACGGACTTGCGCGCCTGTTCGGGTGTCATCTGGCCAGCTCCCTTTCGATTTCCTCGATATTCAGCAGCCTGCCTTTCCTCGGCCTATCCGTTGTCTGCGACGGAACGGAGCCTGATCCTGCCCGGTTCCAGCACTACCACGAAAGGCGGGGATATCTGCATATCTGCGGAGATGAAGCCGTCCAGAAGCGCGCAAACCTCGCCGGGAATGAGATTGCCGGGGCGAACAAAAACTATGCCAAAGCACGGTTCTCCACGTTGAATTGCCAGGCCGCCGAAATCCGCGTCCATCGTAAGGACAGCCCTTGATTGCCTGTGTGCCGCGGCAAGGACATCGCTGTCCGAACGTCCGCGGAGTCCCAGATCAGTCACCGTAACGGCATCAACGCCCTTGCGGCGAAGATGCTCTACCACGATGGGACTGATGTGCTCGTTTGTCAGCAGCCTGATCTCATGAGGTCTCATCGTGGCTATCCTTTCGTCGCGAAGAACGCCTCGCGCCCGACGCTCTCCGAGGCGAACTCGATGGCCGCGAGAACATCTTCCCGCCGAAGCTGTCCGTACTGCTGTATGAGCTCGTCAATAGTCACTCCCCGTCCCAGTTGTCCAAGAACGAACTGCACGCTGATGCGCGTGCCCGCGACAATCGGTTTTCCCCCCAGTATCTCCGGGTCGGCGACAATTCGGTCCGTCAACTTCATCGCAGCCATCGTTTTTCTCCTGAACAAGACTTCGAGCCGCCGCAGACTTGCTGGATGCAGTGTAGACTTTTGCGCAATGATTGTCAAGAACAAGGTTGCCGCATGGGCAACGTCTCCTCTTCCGACGGCCCCATCGTGCTTGCGCTCTTTCCGGTCATTTTGCGTCCCAGACGTACGAAGACAGAATCACTTCCCGCGGACTGAAGAGAAATCCGCCTTCGCGGACCCGCTGTGCCTGCATGAATTCGCGAGGGATGTCGCGCCTCAGGATGCCCAGGACCCGCAGCGGGTCGGTTTCCTTATCAATGGCCGCCGCGACCCGCTTCGTCGTCTGCTTCGGCAGCGCGCCGTCGTTCAGGAGCTGCCTCACGTGTTCGATGAAAAGCTCGTCGTCCTCCGTGTAACCCTGGTACAGGCGTATCTCCTTCGACCTGAGCCGCCGAAGGATGAAAGCGTCCTTTGCGGCCCCCCTGTGCGGGGAGATCGCCTCGTCATTCGCGGGACTGGTGGCCGCGTCAAAGGCCGCCTTGTTTGCCGTGAGCATATCATAGAAATCGCGGGGAACCCCGCGAAGCGTCTCCCTCTTGTCCGATGGCTTGAGAATCCTGACCGCCTCGAAGAAATCCACCTCGCGCGCGTCGCCTATGCCGACGCCGGCGCTTGCCGTCTGAATGGACGTCGTGTTTTCACCCGGTGCGAGACCTTCGTCTCGGCACGGAACGGATTCTCTCACTCCAGTTGCCGCTGGCCCCCTGGCAGCCGCCGCGACAGGCTTCGGTCTCGCCAGGGACGCGAGGTAGAACCGGTCGAGCTTCCCCTTCCGGAAGTAGGTCAGAAGCGAGGGGAAACGTTCCACCGCAGTCTTCGGCGTGTCGGTCAAAGTCCGCGTCGAGCGCGCCTTCTTCGGGAGGCGCTTGACGCGCGCGAACAGGTCGGGGTCTTTGTCCCGGACCTCGCGGATTTCCGTCAGGTATTCCAGTTCGCTCTCTTCGTCCGGGTCTTCGCCCATGATTGTCTTCTTTGAAGTCAACCTCGCGAACAGGTCGTGCGACTTGATCTCCTCGCCTTCGGTCAGGAGTCTCGCGTCGGCGCCGAGCATCTCGATGAAGGCGTGAATCTTCGCTTCCGCGGCCTCCTTGAGTTTGATGAGGTCGTTGCTCTCGTCCGTCGGGAAGAAGTTGTAGGTGTAGATCTGGTCGAACTTCGTGTCGATGCGATTGACGCGGCCCACGCGCTGGATGAGTCGGGTCGGGTTCCAGGGGATGTCGTAGTTGATGACGATGTTGGAGCGGTGAAGATTGACTCCTTCCGACAGCACCTCGGTGCTGACGAGGATACGGTAGTCATCGCGACATTGCCGGGCGTTCGCATCGAAATTGGCGATGACGTTCCTGTGTACGGCCTCGTCGGAATTTCCGGTGAAGAGTACAGTCTTGGGCTCGACCTCGGTCCGGATCCGCTCCGCGAGGTACTCGGCGGTCTCCTGGGACTCGCTGAAGATGATGACCTTGCCTTTCCGCAACCGGGCATCGTGTTTCAGAACCTGGCGGAAGGCCTCCCATTTCGGATCGCGCTTCACGTCCTGCCAGAGCCTGCTGATCGCGCGGAGGGCGGCCAGGTCGCTCTCAAGAAGGCGGGCGAACTCGGGAGAGAAGTCCTTCGCGTCCAGTTTTCTCGCCTTGTCTTCGGCCAGAAGCTGCTCGATGGCTTCATCGCGGCTTTCTTCAAGGAGCTCGAATATCTTGTTGCTGTGTTTTTTGCTGATGTAGACGTTGCCCTTCGAGTACTCGGCGATGACTTGTTCGTATGAACAAATGAAGCGGCCGAGGGTCAGTTGGAACGCATGGAAACTGCTCTCGAGTCGCTTGATGAACAGCACACGCATGAACCGGGCGAGGTTGCGGTGCCCCTGGACGTCTCGCTCATCCTTGGGGCCCATGTAGTATTCGAGCGGCTTGTAGCGCGCCAACGTGAAACTCGTGACGAGGAGGCGAATCGTCTCGTTGAAGGCCCGGTTCTCGTTCTCGTTGAACTTGTAGTAGAGAGGCTCCGGGTCCTGGACCACGGCGAACTTCAGACCCTGTTTCCGCATGTCCTCGCCATAGTACTTCTCTATTTCCGTGCGGGTGCGTCGGACCATGAGATACTTGAGGACCTTCTCACGGACAGCCTTCGCATTCGCCTGGATGGCCTTGAGATACAAGTCTCGGTCTTTCAGGCGGTCCAGCCCTTCGAGCTTCTTCTCGAGTCCCGTGAAAAACCTCTCGAGGTTGGGCAAGTTGGGAATGGTGCTGTTCTTCCCGTCCTGGAAGAGCTTGAGTTGGCTCAAGATATCGCGCGGCGTGTTGTTGAGAGGCGTCGCGGAGACAAGGATGACGCGTTTTCCTCTGCAGATCCGGGCCAGCGTTTCATATGTGATGTTCGTCTCGGTGCGGAACCGATGCGACTCGTCGATGAAGACGTTGGCGTATTTGCCGATGTCGCCTTCGAGCAGGTGGTCGAGCTTCCCGACCGACTCGAAATCCGTATGAGGCACCCTGAAGTCGCCGAAGATGTCCGGCCACGAGCCTTTCTTATCTCTGTCAAGCAAGTGCGGTGGCGCGATGACGAGGCTGCGCCCGTCCAATTGCCTGGCCAGGAGCGCCGACATGTAGGTCTTGCCCAACCCGACGACGTCGGACAAAAACACGCCGCCGTACTCCTTCAGAACCCGCTGTGCGTTCACGACTGCCTCGTCCTGGTACTTGAGCTTCTTGAAGCCTTCCGGCATGCGCGGCTCCACAGCCTCAGCGGGCGGGTTCAGTTCCTCTCGGAAATACTCGTAGAGGAACTTCAGATAGAGTTCGTAGGGGCCGAACTCGGCGTAGGGTGATCTTGTAAGGACGGTATCCACGTACGTGTCCTTGAGATCGACGCCGGTTTCCCACAGCTCGTTGAACTTGTTGATTGCGAAGTCGTAGTCGGCGGCGTTCTTCAGCTCGACGTTGAACTCGAGGTTATCGAGCAGACCCGCCTGCGAGAGATTGCTGGAACCCGTGATCACGCGGCCCTTGTCGCGATCGCCTTCGCTGAAGGTCATGATGTAGACCTTGGCGTGAAGGTCCTCCGTGGGATACGCTCGTACCTGCAGCTTGCCGGACCGAAGCCATTCGACATATTTGCGCGCTCCGGCTTCCGTCTCCGCGCTGTCGCGGGAGTTCTCAAGCTCGCCCTGAATATCACCTGCAATCCGATCTTTGACCTTCGCGTGCGACTCGAATACCAGTTCCTTCTGTTCTCCCTCCACTGTGCAGGCCACGGCTGTGTCAGACTTCCGTGCCTGCTGGGTGAGCTTGAAGACGGTCCGATCGGTCTTCAATCCAACCAGGATTCGGATTCTCTCGACTTTCTCCAGAGCGCCGCACAGTCTGTGAAACCCGCTGATGAAGAAATAGCCGACGAGGCAATCGAAGAAACGGGTATTCGACCTCAAGAGGACATCGAACCTGTCACGCAGGGTCTTGCCTGGCTCGTTCGTGATAAAGGTCAGGTCGAGTGGCACTGCTTTGTGCTCCAAATTGCGTATGACACCTCATGCCCCCGCGCCGTATGGGTGGGCGTTCGCCTTGCCGGGCCGCCCCCCTTCTTCCAGTGTCGTAAGTATATTTTAGCAGGAATCGGAGGGAAATGCCAGAAAAGCCGGACCGGTGCGACCGCCTGTCGTTCCCGCGAAGGCGGGAATCCAGCGGATCGCCCACGCGGCCGAGAGTGTCGGAATCCGGTCTTCTACTCTTTCTGTTGCGCTGTCTTTCCCCGTTCCCGTCCCTCATCGCGGTCGACGGCATGCTTTCGCGGGAATGACATGTCCCGACTCAGCTCCGATGTCTCACTCGCCATCGTGTCCACGGGCACAGGCGGGACGCCTGTGCTACATTCATCGCTCCCTTGCCGGACCGGCGATGCTGTCAGCGGTTCGTGGTCGGCCCACCTCGCGCCGTTCCTCTGCGAGAACGGGCCGGGGAAACAGGGTGAAGCGCATCCAGGCCTTCCTTGACAGGCTGCATTCTGGCTTCGCTGACAGGCCGCATTTTCTTGACATCACGACTTCCGACACGCATAATGCCAGCAAGGTTGGCAGGCTCGCCTTCACAGATTCGATGGTCACAGTGTGTTTGTGTCCGGGCGTTTTCGTCGCCGCCCTGTTCTCGTCCTGGAATCGGAGCCTCCCCCTGCCAGCTATGGGAGATGCATACTCATGCGAAGTCTGTCCGGCTTGATGACGATCGCCTTCGTTGCAGTCCTGGTCTTCACGGCTTCCGTTGGCTGGAGCGAGGAAACCGGGGCCGTCTGCGGCACGATAGTGGATGAGAGCGGAGCACCCAAAGAAGACTGGGCGGTCAAGCTATTCAGCGGCCAGAGCGCGCGCGATCGCAGCCAGACGGCAGAGACGAAGACGAACGGCAGCGGTGTGTTCACCTTCAACGAACTCCCCTCGGGATGGTTCAAGCTCGAGTTCGAGGAACGCCCCGCGCCCGCGGAAAGCATCAAGCCCGATCCCAACCTCGACAAGACAACCCTTGCCGCTCTCGAACAGGCGAGACAACAGTTCTTCAGAGAGGCAATCGACAATCCCGGCAGGTTCTGGGTCGCCCCGGGGGCGAAACTCGACTTGGGAAGACTCACGCTCAAGAAGCGCGGATGCCTGGTCAGGGCTACCGCTATGCGGTGGCGCGGTTCTGAATACGATCCCCAGTGGGCGCCTCTGTGCGGTGTGTCCATTTCTGCATGGAGCCCGCCGCAGACTATCGTCGTCCCCGCTCAGATTACTTCCGCAGACGGTCAGAAGATGTTCGAACTGCCCAGTGCAGCCACGGGTGACGAAATTGCTTTCTTCGATGTCGGGCATTGGCAAGGACCGAAGGGAGGCGGAACCGGGATCCTCGCGATCGACCCGCCGGTTCGCGAGAAGATCGATGAAGTCTGGTGCCTTCGAGAAGTCGTGGTGCGAGCGTACCAGGATTGCACCTTCATTGAGGGAACCGTGAAGGACGAGCAGGGAAAGGCCGTGGCGGGAGCGCACGTTCTTCTCACCGTGCCGCAGGTTTCTTCGTGGACCATGTTCCCTTCATTGACGACCGGGCCCGATGGGAAATTCCGATTCGAGCCGCTCGACAGAGGTCAATACGAGGTCTGCGTTCAACGGAATGGATACCCGGTCCATCGGGAACTCATCAACCTCGTGTCTCGCGGAAACGTGATGCTTGTTCCGGGACGGACCCTGGAGGTGATTCTGTCCCGGAAAGGATGTGGGACTGTCGAGGGGACAATAGACTTTTCTATCGGCAGTATCCGTTTTGTCGATTTTATGGCGCATGGCGCGAGGGTGTCGGGCAAAGAGAAAACGCTTGAGTTCGGCATCTACCTTGTTCCAACCGAAGAGACCGATCCACGTCCGTTCGTGCCACGATTTCTGGGAGAAGTGGGAAGCACGCCCGGTTCATATCGCATCGAAGGGGTCGCTGCTGGAGCGTACAGAGTCTTGTTCGCCGCAGTATCGGATCAGGGACCGTGCACTAACAGGGTGGGTCCTCCAAGTGAGGATCAGTGCATCCCCTTACCGGAAAGGTACTGGCCGGCCCCCGAAGAGGGCCCAATGTTCTGGGCCCGCAGGATTAG
>JAVHLO010000171.1:6904-7377 GCA_031082105.1 Planctomycetota bacterium | reverse complement strand
CGCAACAGGCCGGGACGTTGTTTTATTTTCGTTACGGGAATCGCGCTCCGTTGGTTTGAGAAGCAGTCCAATGAAATCCGGGACGAGTCGGTCGGTAACATTCGACTCCGGTCGCGGCCGCAGACAGGTCGTGATGAAGCGGCCGCGTGTCCCGACTGCGGTCGGGATACTTCTGACGGGTCTGCTCGCTCTTGTCGTCGTGATGGTCGCGCCGCACAGCGCGCTCTCGCAGGCCACGCCGCCGGACCGCGTCGACTTCCAGGGACGGCTCACCAACGCCAGCGGCGTTCCAGCGAACGGCTCGACCAACTTCATCCTTCGTCTTTACGACGCCTCATCGGGCGGCACACTTCTCTTGACGGACGATCACTCCGTCGCCGGCGCGACGAGCAACCCCGTGACCGTGACGAACGGTCTCTACGTGATCCAGGTTGGCGCCGGCGATATCACTCCGGGGTCGCAGCCGAACCTGC
>JAVHLO010000171.1:2391-6894 GCA_031082105.1 Planctomycetota bacterium | reverse complement strand
CCGCATGCTTCGCAAACGTGACAACCGTGTACCTCGAAGTCCAGGTGGCGGGAGAGATACTCTTGCCGCGCACGCAGATGCTCTCTGCGCCCTACGCGCTCAACGCCGACGCGCTCGACGGGCGCGACTCGACGTACTTCGCGCCTGCATCCGGCTCCAGTAGCTACGTCCAGCTCCAGGGCGCGACCCCCGGCACCCAGCAGACCGGCCACATGAATATCAGCGGGACCGGGGTCTTCGGCGGCAACCTCGGGATCGGCACCAACGCCCCGGGCGATCTGCTCGAGACACGCACCAACACCAACGGCAGCTACAAGGGCGCAATCCTGGTCAACCTCTCCGACCAGTCGAACTCCGGAGCGCAATTGAAGCTGCAGGGCCCCTGGAACGGCGGCTACCTGCGATTGAACTCCGGTTCGGCCACCCAGACCTGGGGCAGCGCCTGCGACTTGATCCTGATGAACACGAACGTTCCCAACTATGGCGACATCCTGTTTGGCACGAACACGCTGGTCCGCATGACGATCGACGTGGACGGCAACGTGGGAGTCGGCGACACGTCGCCTGCGGCGCTCTTCACTGTGGGCAACGGCGACAAGTTCCGCGTGGATTCGTCGGGCAACCTCGTGCGCATCAACGATGTGCCGTATTCGTGGCCGGGCGCGAACGGGTCGGGTGTGCTGACTAACAACGGTTCCGGTACCCTCACATGGGACGCGACCGGGGGCATGCCCTCCGGCACGGAAGGGCAGATGATCTACAACAACGGCGGTACGTGGACCGCGTTCTCCGGCTGCTACTGGGACGACACGAACAGCCGGCTCGGAGTCGGCACGACCGGTCCGACACAAACACTGGATGTCAACGGCTCGGGGCGGTTCGCCTCCGATCTGTATGTCATGGGAAGCGACATCTACACGAACGACTACTTTGTGGCTCGTTCGCAGAAGCACGTGTACCTCGTTCTTGACTATGACAACAACAGTGCCGGCGAGGAATTCAGGATCGTCAAGCATGAGAGCGGAGACCCGACCGATCCGAACACGCTGTTCCTGGTCAATTCAGGCGGCAACGTCGGGATCGGCACTACTGGGCCCGCCGCTCCGTTGCATATTGCCGGCGATTCGTCCCGCATCTCGATGCTCGAGACTGCGGCGAATGGCGGCGTAACGGCAGGGTCGGTCTTCGATTTCCGCAGGGCGCAGGGAACCATGGCGGCTCCTGGTGATGCGCCAATCTCGGCCGGAGGCACCTACGGTGCGCTGGGCGATCTCGGCGCGATCCAATGGGATGGGTACAAGGACGGCGCCTATCGAACCGGCGCGGCAATCGTCGGACGGACTGCAAACACAGGAGCGAGCATAGTTCGCGGCGAGATTGCGTTCTGGACTGCCACGAATGTCGCCGGCGGAATGGCGGAACGAATGCGAATCAACCTGGACGGCAATGTAGGCGTCGGCGACACGTCGCCCGCGGCGCTATTCACGGTCGGCAGCGGCGACCTGTTCCAGGTGAGTTCGTCCGGTGTTGTGACAAGCCTGGCGGCCTCGAACCAGCTTGTGCTGTCGTCGGCGGCGAACCAGTTGACTCTGAACAGCGGGACATCGGCTGCGGCGCGGACGTACACGGTGCCGGACGTCGGCGGTACCGGGACATTTGCGATGCTGCAGGGTGCGCAGACGTTCACGGGGCAGAAGACATTCTCTGCGGGCGGGACGAACGACACTCTGACGATGTGGCCGCAGACGGCGGGCGCGAACAGTTTCCTGGGGACGTTGAGGAACGCGGACCTGACGGGGCCGCAGATTTGGAACTTGCCGAACGCGAGCGGCACGATCGCGTTGACGAGCGACATACCGACGGTGCCGTCGTTCGCGATACCGAACCTCACGCTGGGGACTGCGAACGCGGCGGGGTCGGCGACAACGGTGATCCGGTCCGATGCGACGATCCTGGCGTTCGACGCTACGAACCCGGCGGCGCTGGGTACGGCGGGACCGGGCACGGCAACGGTGGCGGCCCGGCGCGACCACGTGCATCCGGCGCTCAACCTCGGCACGGGAGGAGGCTCGACGTTCAGCGGAACCCTGCCCGTGAGTTACGGCGGAACGGGCCAGTCGTCCCTTACCGCCGGAAGGGTAGTGGTCGGTAACGGGACGAGTGCCGTCAGCCTGTTGGGACCAACAGCGGCCAACCAGGTTCTCCGAGCGACAGGGGCGGACACGCCCGTGTGGGGTTCGATTGTGAGCGGAGACTTGCCCTCCACAGTGATGTACACGGACACTGACCAGACCGTCACCGGGCTGAAGACCTTCAACACTACGACTGGGAACGTGCCGTTCGCAGTGAACGCGGCGGACAACAGCGTGGTGACGAACCTGAATTCGGATATGGTTGATGGAGTGAACATCTCTTCGCCGACGCAATGGGGAGTGATGTACGCTGCGTCAGCGACTTCGTTAGGCTCGACTGGTGCGGGGACTGCGGGCCAGGCATTGATCGCGGGCGCGACCGCCGCGCCGAGCTGGTGGAACCCCAACGCGGGCGGGGTCGTTTATACGGGGACCGGCGGCGTCCTCGCAGAGGACTTCGGCAACTTTTTCTGGCATAGTACGAACAAGCAACTGGGCATCGGGACCCCATCGCCTCAGGCGTCTCTGCACATCCAGCGTCCGGCAACTGCCTCCGGCGATGAGCGCAGGAACATGATCGTGTACGATTCGACCGCCTGGGCGGCCGGGGTGGGCGGCGGGATCTCATTTGGCGGGATGTACAATGCGGGTTCGGGGATGTGGTGTTTCACCAACATCAAGGGCATCAAAGAGAATGCCACGATAGACGACTACGCCTCGGCGATGGTCTTCAGCACGAGGGCGAATCTCGGCAGCCCGACAGAGCGGATGAGAATTTCGAGCGGCGGAAATCTGGGTCTTGGCACGAACAACCCGCTGAGCAGACTGCACGTGTCTCCGGCGACCGCGGCGGCGCTGCAGATCGACCCGTACGGCGTTGGGGTAGGGAATACAGGCGAATTCAGGCTGCTCGAACTCGCTGCGGGCGGCACTGACTATGTCGGGCTCAAAGCGCCGGACGCGGTTCCGCCGGGGGGCATCGTCTGGACGCTGCCGGACACCGCGGGTTCAAGCGGGCAAGTGCTGACCCGGGGCGCGGGCAACTCGCTTTCGTGGTCGTCCGCCTCCGGATCGATCGTCATGCCGATCCTGTTCACTCGCGGGACCGTCGGAGGGACGACGACTGCGCCATCGGACGCCGACAAGGACACGCTCGTGCAGGGGGCTGGTGAATTGGGCGGCAGTTGGAAGGCGGCGACGCTCATGGACATCGCGCTGTATTTCAAATACAATCAACTTCCAGCGAACGCATATTTCTACGTGGCGGGCTCGACGAGCGTGTGGTCGGTCACCTCGCCTTTGTCGCCGGGGAATCCTCTGGTTCTGACCGCGCAACCGCCGCCGCCGCCTGGCGGGAACTGGACCGCCGCGCCGGTGGCCGCGATCCACACGAGCGCGCCGATGAGATTCACACGCGGGGCGGTAGGAGGCAGCACTTCGGTTCCCACAACGGCGCAGAAGGACACACTTGTGACTACGGAATTCGGGTCGGATTTCCGCGCGGCCACGATACTCGATGCTGGGCGGGCATTCAACTATTGCCTGCCGCCGAACAATGTGAAATTCTATGTGGCCGCTCATGATAGTTGCTGGGGGATTACGGACCCGTCTTCGGCGGGGAATCCGTTGATCATTACCGCGGACCCGCCGCCCCCGCCCGGCGGCAACTGGCCGCAGATGCCCGTGCTGGGGGTGCGAAGGTAGACTGGGTGCGTGAAGGTAGTTCTCTGACAAAAGCAAATGACGGTCGAACCTCGAAAACTTGGACTCCGATTTACTCTGGCCACCATCGCGGTGCCGGCGCTGGCCCTTGCCGCGGCCCTTGTTGCCTACGTGCGCCACGGTGGGAGCGCCGGGGCGCCGGAAGAGCCGGTTGAGCCGCCAGTGGGCAGCATAGTGCCTATTGGTAGGCTTGTGCCGTCCGCAGAAGGCGAGGACAGCCTTGTAGTGGTCGGCGAACAATTGCCGGAAGCGGACCGGGACAAAGCTGTCGGGCTGGTATTGACCGGGAACGTCCGCGCGACGCTTCAATGGTGCGCGTGCGAGACGGGGATGATGTTCATGGCGCCCAAGCGGGTACACCTTGTTCGAGAGACTGTGAAGGACGGGCGGTCCCTTCTCGTGGACGCCGGCGAAGCCTTTGGCGGGGACACCGAGACGGACCGATCACGTGCGGAGACGTGGCTCTCGATCATGGAATCGCTCGGCTATGACGCCGCATTGCCGGGGCCGGATGCATTTGCGTTTGGCGCCGAGTTCGTTCATAAGAACCTCTTCCAGTCGAGTGTTCCGTGGGTGTGCGCCAACTTGAGGCGCGAGTCCGAAGGGGGCGGCAAGGGGCCGAGGGCGATAGCCGTGCACGAGATCGGCG
>JAVHLO010000171.1:0-2381 GCA_031082105.1 Planctomycetota bacterium | reverse complement strand
TGCGTTGGTCGGCCTCATTTCAAAGGAGCTGTTTCCTGCCGACGTTCTGGCGCGGAGCGGATATGATCTGGAAGATCCTGTCGAGGCGTACCGCACTGCCGTTGCGTCTCGCGAGCGGGAGTTCGACCTTGTTGTTGCATTTGGTTTGATCGGGGACATGGACATCGAGCGGCTGGCAGCGGAAGAGAGTCCTCCGAGGGTGGTGGCTACGTCGGCGAAAGCACCTCGTGAGACGCTCGGGACGATCGGCCGGCGATACATGAACCCCGAGAAGACAAGCTGGGCCGAATGGCCGTGTGCCCGGCGGAAGACCGGCGGCACATTCGTGTACTACACCGAGGTACTTTCTGATGCCGGGTTGATCCGGGTGAGTATTGCCGATGCTGGTGGGACCGGGCAAGGATATGGACACAGTCAGACCACGGGACGGACACCTGATGACCCGCTTGCGCAGGAGGCGTGCGACAAGTTCTTCACGGCGGTTCGCCAGACTGCGAAGAACGAATCGGCGCGATATGCAAAAGATGCCTGGAAGGGAATGGTGGCGGCAGGGTACAAGTATGTCGGGGCGGGGGAGTGCAGGCGCTGCCACGAACGGGAATGGACGCAGTGGAATACTACGGCTCATGCGCATGCGTATTCCGATCTGGTCTCGCGCGATCGCTGGTTCTATCCGCAGTGTGTCGCCTGTCATACGACGGGATTTGCGCGGGCGAGCGGGTTTGCCATCACCGACAAGCCGCTAACGCTACACGCATTGTATCCGAATGGTCCGCCACCGGGAAGCGCGCTGTCGGCGCTTCCTCTGGGGCTGGAAGGGGTTCAATGCGAGGCCTGTCATGGTCCCAGGTCGCGGCATGTTGCGACTTGGTTCGGGCGCGGCTGGATTCGCAGGATTCCCACTCGCTCCGTGTGTATCGAGTGTCATACCGCGAAGAATTCGGCAAGCTTTGACAAGGATTGCGGACAGTTCTTGCGAAAAATAGAGCACAAGTGAGTATCGCAGAAGACTGAGGAATCTAGGTGGCTCCGAAGGCCCCATGTGAGTGGAGTGAAGCCATAGCGCCTATTGCTACAATTGGCATTTGACAACTGACAATGAGTCTGATTCAGTCGTCAACCGTCAAATGTCAAGTGTCAATTGGGAAATGCCAATTAGTATGGAGGACTGTCATGACAGCACGTTTTTGTCGACTGCTGACCAATCGGGCAACCGCTATTCTGGTGGGTGCATGCCTGCTCATGTTGTGTGCGGGCTCACTGCAGGCGGATATCCAGAATTATAATCTCCCGTCGACTTCGTTTGTCGGTTGGCAGAACGATGCCTGCGCAACGGTCGACCGCGGCACGCCTACTGCCGGACTCGTTGACACAGGAAGCTGGACGGACACTCTCCCGGCCGGTTCGACCGTAACAAACGTCCTGGTGCAGATGAGGGCCGTCTACGACGGCGGCGGCTCAAGCATGACTGTTCGCGTCAACGGCACGGTCATAGGCTCGATGACTGCTGATGGGGGTACCACCTGCGACAACAACTCGTACTTGAGCGTCAATGCGACTCCAGGCACATACAACGTTGGCGCGGCGAACACAATTACACTGACCTGCAACCCTGCCGTTTGGACCATCTGGGACCGCGACGACCCTGGTTTCGGGTATGTCAGAGTACAGGTGACATACTACCCTCCACTCACATGGGACGCCGGAGCCGGCACCACAAACTGGAGCACTGCCACCAACTGGAGCCCTGACGGTGTTCCGACGCAGTACAACATTGTCACCATTCCCAACATAGCCATCCAGCCGACTCTGACTGCGGCCTCCTCGTGCAAGAACCTCACAATTAACGTCGGGGCGAACCTGAGTCTCTCAAATCAGACGCTGTCGGTATACGGCGACTGGACGAATAACGGGACTTTGACCGCCGGAACAGGGGCGGTCTCCTTTGTGGGCGCTGCAGACTCCACGATCGCAGGGTCGGCCACGACGTCGTTCTACTACCTGTACATCAACAAGAGTGCGGCAACGAACAGCGTCTTCTTCAACGTCAACACGAACTGCACGAGTCAGACGCATATCCAGGAGGGCAGGTTCAACATGTCCAATGCGGACACGACCTTCACGCAGAGCAACTCGAACTTCTATATTGAAAGCGGCGGGAGCGTCTACATGGATGCGGGTGATACTCTTAACGCCACAGCCTTCAGTTGGTACGCCGGTTCAACCGAGAACATCACGGGCGGAACGATAGAAGTTCATTCTGGAGGTACGACGTGGACAGTCGACGCCGGTGGAGACTTCACTCCAACAGGCGGTACAGTGCAGTTCTACAGCAGCTCCACGTACGGCAATGCTGGAACAGTGTCGTTCTATGACCTCCA
>JAVHLO010000170.1:1242-7434 GCA_031082105.1 Planctomycetota bacterium | reverse complement strand
TGGGTCGTTGGTCGGCGGATAGGCAGTACCACCGCCGTACTTTTCGACATAGAGCCTGAGATAGAGGCCGATCTGCTTGAGGTTGTTTGTGCAGTCTCGATACTTCGGTGACCTCGCACCATTCGTGATGCGAGGCAACAGCATGTATCCCAAGAGGATCACGCCAACCGTCACCAAGAGTACGATTGTAAGCGCCCTAGACCCTGCCTGTTCTCTGTTCGCATCCATACTGTTCTCCTCCTTCAGACACGCATCGAACTCGTGGTCAGTGCTTCTTGCGGAGTCTCTCGTTCCCGAGTCTTCTCAGAAGACCGGCCTGCACACGCGCGCGGTACGCGATGCGCAACCGGTCGTAGGGCGAGAACTTCGAAAACCACTCGTAGAGTTCGAGCATCCGCTTGCGCTCCGACTCGGTCGGGAGGAATTTCGCGGACATGTCGCCCCGACCGGACGCGCGAGACTTGCGCCGCGAGACTGGAGAACGTCGGCGTGATGACGAAGCCTGTCGCACCACGCGCCTCCTCTTTCGGAAAGAGCGCCCTGGAACACACCGAAGCCCGATGGCGCGATGATACCAGATTCCGGCCGGGTTTCATAGGAATCGCGGCCGGGACCTGTAGATTGTTCACCACAGAGACACAGAGAACACGGAGACCGAGTCTGAATGGATATTCTCTGCGTTCTCTGTGTCTTTGCGGTTCAGTTCTGGCCGTGGTGCTTATCTGGGAGCGGCCTAGAACCTCGTCCTGCGCATCATGAGGAACGACATCAGCGCCTTGTCGAAGGGCATCGAGGTGTCGAGCTGGACGTAGTCGATCTTGTTGTCGTTGCAGACGGTCCTGTATGATTCGATGAACTCGTTCAGCCGCGCCATGTAGGCTTTGCGCACGGAATGCGGATCGGCAACGACTCGAGAGCCCGTTTCCGGGTCCTGGAAACTGGTCATGTCCTCGAACGGCAGCTTCACCTCGGATTCGTCGAGGATGTGGAATACGATCACGTCGTGCTGCCTGAACCGCAGGTGGCTCAGCGCGGGCAACACCGACTGCGGTTCCGCAAGCAGATCGGAGATGAGGATCACCAGCCCGCGCCGTCTCAGCATGCCCGCGACGTCGTTCAGCGCGCCCGCGATGTTCGTCTGGGCGCTCGGATAGGCCTTCGTGAGCTGGCCCAGGATGACGGCAAGGTGCCCGCGCTTGCACTTCGGCGGCACGTACGTCCGGATCCGCTCGTCGAACGTCACCAGCCCTACCGGGTCCTGCTGCCTTATCATCATGAAACCCAGCGCGGCGGCGATGCAGATGCCGTACTCGAGCTTCGTCATCCCCTTGTAGCCGTAGCCCATCGACGGGCTCACGTCGACGACCAGGTGACACTGCGTGTTCGTCTCCGCGCGGTACTTCTTCACGAAGAACCTGTCAGTGCGGCCGTAGACGTTCCAGTCGATCGTGTTGAGCTCGTCGCCCAGTTCGTACTTCCGATGCTCGGAGAATTCGACGCTGAACCCGTGGTACGGGCTGGCGTGCAGGCCGGAGATGAACCCCTGCACGATGAACCGGGCCTTGAGATCGAGCCCGGCGATGCGCTTGATCACTTCCGGTTTCAGATATTGTTCGATCGTGGACATTGAACGCCAGAGACAAATCGATTTTAGAATTTAGATGTTAGATTTTGGATTGAATGCATCGGATTTCCAACTTTTGATCTTGGATTCCCGTGCACGATCGAGAATCACAAATCCGCAACCCGAAATTGCAGACCCGCAATCCAAAATCCAAAATCCGCTCACTCTTCCTCCGGCAGGAGCTTCTCGCCCGTGCGGAAGCTCCAGGTGCGTTCCCAGTCTTCTTCGTTCACCTTCGCGCTCACGTGGACCTTGTAGGTCGCGTTCGGCGCGAGAATTTCCTTTGCGATGAGGCAGATCGATTCATCCTGCGGAAATTCCTTGCGCGCGGGGTTCGTCGCGGACGAGAGGTAGCACGGGACCTCCTTGCCTGCCGCGTCCTCGATCCGCGCGGACATCACCTCGACGCTCCCGGCGCCGAAGAAGCTGACGGTCACCGGGCAGCCGCCGATCGAGAGGCCCTTGTCGTCCTTCGGCGCGTCCTCGATCGGGTTGGGCCACTCGACCCCGTAGCGGCGCGGCACGTCGGTCGCGCCGTCGGGCGGGAATACAACCGCGCAGAAGCCCGGTTCCTTTCCGCCCGTGGAGCCGCCGCCGCGTGTGCCCATCCCCAGCACGGCGATCCTGTCGCAGTTACAGCGCGGACACGGTGCGGACCGGACGTAGCCGACGCCCAGCGTTGCCAGGTCCGGGTGGAGGAGCGGGATGCGGTGATAGAACGAGGCCGTAACCTGGCATTCGACGACGTGCGCGGGCGTGCCGAAGGCGATGTTGCTCGCGCGGCCGGCCATGTCGCCGTTGAGACTGTAGCCGGGCAGGCCCGGCACCTCCATGTGCGGGTGCGGCGCGTCGCGGAAGGTGTAGGACGCGTCGCCCTCGCCGCGGTTCAGGTCGAGATAGTTCGCGTGGGTCTGGCAGTCCTTCGACAGTTCCTTGTCCAGCTCCACCGCCTTGAGCCCCGCCGCGACGCGATATTTGCTCAGGAGTTCCGCCGCGGCCCGGGCGCATGCGTCCCGATCCGCCGCCTCTGCCGGACCGCCGTATTCGCGCAGCAGTTTTTCGAGTCGATCGGCCCGCCGCCCGGCGGTTTCACAATCCGCCGCGAGCCTCACCACGCCCTTTGTCCCCTCGACGAACTCAGCGTACCTGCGCGCGAAGCACGCGGCGAGATCGGCGAAGTCGGCCCTTTCCGCGTCGGAAGGCTCTTCCTTCGACGCCGTCTTGAGAAGTTCCTGCGCGTCTTTGTCTTTGGGAAACAGGTCCGTCACAGCCTTGACAGCCGGGCCGACACCCCTCGCCTGCCGCCGGGCCTTCCACAGCACGGCGCGGCAGAACGCCCCGTCGAGCGCGCGCAGGTAGGCGCCGTCAAAGACGACGCCCTCGGCCCGGGCCGCGCCCGGCTGCGGATCGCCGGCGGCCTTGCCGTGATCGCGCAGCGTCGCCTCCGCGACATAGCATGGCAATTCGGGGCCCTTCGTCGGCCAGAGGATCAGTTTGACGCCGCGGACCAGCCCGTCGTCCGCGCCGATCGTGATTGTCACTTCGCAGGCCGCGCCGGCGTTCCCGAAGACCGCCGACTGGAGCCATGTACAGGGGAATAGCCCGCTGTCGCGCTCGAGCATCTCACGGACGCGCGTGCCCTTGATCTCACCGAGGAAGAAACGGAGCGCGCCCGCCCCCTGCGCGCCTGCGGGCGTGACCTCTTTCACCTGTGCGGACTCCGCGATGCGACCGAGGTTGTCGAAGAGGCTGGCCGGGCACTTGAAGATAGGGCGAAGCCAATGCTCTTCCTTGAATTCCTTCCACTCGGACTCGCCTGCGCCCTTGACGGAGACGTTGTCGCCTTCTACGAGGACAGCGGCGAACGGCCTGCCGAGGTTCACGCCCTGCGCGGAGAAGACCTCGCAGAGCTGCACGGTCAACCGGGACCGAGTCGCGGCGTGGGTTCCCCCGCTCGTGTTGGCCTGTGGGATACTGAGCGTGCCGCGCAGGGCAGCCCTGGCCGGCTCCGCGCCCGGCCGCGTGAACGAAAACTCGATGACCGCCGACCCGGCCTCACGGGTCTTGGAGATAGCGGCGTCGATTCCATCCTCGCCCTCGGCAGGAATCCGCCGCGCGGATAGACAAGTCAACAGGCAGATCGTGCCCGCCAGGAGCAGAATTCGGCGTGTCTTTCTCAATGATAATCGTGCCTTAATGGGCCCTCCGAGGGAGGGGATCGACCCACCCCTCGCCCCTCCGGAGGAGGGGAATGACCCGCACTCCTCATCCCGCCGAAGGCGGGAGTCCCCTCTTGAGAGGGGACTCAGGGGTGTGTTTTCCTCTGCAGTATGAGCTCCTACTTCGTCAGCGCGTACACAACGACATTCGTCGTGATCTTGAGGCTGCTCTCGTGGTCGCCGCCCTTGCACGCCTTCGAGCACGGCGGGTTGGCCCATGCGCAGCCGAGGTCATACTTGGAGTAGACAATGACGAGCCTGTCGTCGATCGTGATCCCCTCCAGGGACGGCTCGCCCTCCGGCACGCCGTGATACTTCGCGCGGTCGATCTTGTAGAAACAACCGAACAGCTCGTGCGACAGCGGGATGCGCTCGAGGTTCGATTGCGGGAACAACTGGACCGCCAGTTGCCTGAAGGCGACATCGGACTTCTCCGAGCCGCAACACGCATCGGCGAAAAGAAAACCGCCGCGCTTGAGATGCTCGCGCAGGTTCGTGATCTCCTCATCGGACAGGCCGGGCGAGTAGTGGCCGGTCATGTAGAGGAACGGGTACATCGCGATATCCTTGTCAAGCAGCGACACGTTCGTCTTTGCGGATATGGTATCGAGGTTGACCCGCCTGGCGAGCTCGTTGAGCAAGGCGGGGTACGTGCGCTCGTCCGGCCCCCAGTCGCCCCTGTGGATGATCTGCGCCCAGAGGAAACTGCTGAACCCGGGCGTGTGGTCGCGTCGTACGAACCTCGCCGCGGCGATCGGCGAGCCCGGCTTTGTCCTGTTGTCTCCGTCGGCAGCGGTGTCGTTCCTGCCGCTGGCGCGGTTGGTAAGACACCAGACGCGGTCTACCGCGGAGAAAACGATTTCGAGGCGCCCATCTCCGTCCAAGTCGGCAACGCTGGGAGAAGAGATGAACGGCAACGCCGACCTGGCTTCATGCGGCGCGCCGGCGGGCGCGAGGAGCGGCGGGAACTTGATGACGTGTTTGTCCACGATTCGCCCGTCGCGACCCGACAGGAGGTATACGCCGCCGTCATCGCAGCAGAAGTAGATATCAAGCGGCCCCACAACATGGCCGTAAAAGCCGGTTCGGGCGGGGTCGTGCCTGAACATCGGCCACTCTTTCCGGAAGGCCGCTCCGCCCTCTTTCCGGGCCAGGGCCGGCGACGAGTACACCGCGCCGCCGACCTTGGCGGTCCACTTGCTCTGGCCTGAGGAGACGTCGACGGCGTAGATCTGACCGTCCATCGTCCCCAGCACCGCCTCGCACCCGCCGTCGCCGTCAACGTCGCCCACGGCGGGGCTCGAGGTGATCGTCTGTTTGGCGTCGAAGGACCACACGATCCCGCCCGTGCTCCCTTCGAGGCAATAGAGGACGTTGTTCACCGCGGCGACGATCCTCGTGCCGCACGTCCTCTGTTTTTCCTCCATGAAGGTCATTCAGCCGTCGAGCATCGGCACTACCGCGGGCGAGGAGTAGCTTGACGGCTGTATTGTTCTTTTTTTGTCCTCGGTCACCTGGACCCTGGTCTCCCAGAGCGGCTTGCCGGTCCGGCCGTCCAGACAGGTTACGGCCGGCGACAAGTTCACGACGTTCCGCCTCTCTCCGAGTTCGGCCTTTGACAGGACAACGACGACGTCCGGCGCCCCGTCGTCATTCGCGTCGCTGATCACGGGGCTCGCGACCGCGCTGCTATGCCAGTGGAGGTTGCTGTTGCCGTCGCCGGGCGTGAAGCTCCAGAGTTGCTTTCCGTCCGCCTGGAGACAGTACACGGCGCCCCAGAGCGTCACGCCGACGATCTCGAAGCCCGGCTGGCCGTCGAGGTCACCGGCCGCCGGCGCCGCGAGGAAGTTGCCACGCAACGGACATGGAAACCGCCAGAGCCGCTTCCCCTGCGAATTCATCAGGTGGATCATCCACCCGCTCGTCGAGCCGCCGACGACTTCCTGGCTGCCGTCGCCGTCCAGGTCTGCAATCCCCGGCGACGCCCGGCCCGCGCTGTTGTCCGTGTTGTACTGCCACAGGAACTTGCCGTCCGAGCCGAGCCCCACGTACCGGCCCACACCCTCGCCAAGAGGCTGGAAATCATGCGATCCTTCCTCTGTGCCCGTTACCACCTCGAGGTCCAGCGTGCCGGAGAGGTCGCCGATAGCGGGGGAAGAGACCATCCACGGCATCATGTACTGCCAGCCGGAGGGCCTCGTAAGCCGCACCTCTCTCATGAGCACGAAATCCCATTTTTTGACGAGCGTCCCCGAATCCGAACCGTCCTGCTCGTTCTTCCTGCGCTCCTGCGCGGGCGAGTGGGCGACGGCGAGGAGACAGATGACGACGGCTGCGAGGGCGAATGCG
>JAVHLO010000170.1:0-1232 GCA_031082105.1 Planctomycetota bacterium | reverse complement strand
ATGCGTGTCTTTTCATGGCGCGATCTCCACAGTGATCATTTTTCATTTGTCATTTCTCACTTGCCATTTGTCATTCGAGAGTAGAATATTCTCGGCGGTCGACGGTCAATGATAAATGACCAATGGCAGATGAACAATGACAAATGTCCTGTCTACTGCGCGTATTTTGCGACCTTCGGTTCTTCTATCGTCTGGACGAGTTTCTTGATGATATCGACCGAGTCGATCCCTTCCGCCTGTGCCTGGAAATTCGGCGCGATACGGTGTCTCATGACGGGCACGGCGAGCTTGCGGATATCCTCGGCGGAGACGTTTGCGCGCCCGTCCATTGCGGCCATGGCCTTTGCGCCGACTATGAGGTACTGACCCGCCCGGGGCCCCGCGCCCCATTCGAGCAGTTTCTTGACAAAATCCGGCGCTTCAGGCGACTTCGGCCGCGTGGCGCGGACGAGCCGGGCGACGTAGCTTATGAGGAAGTTCGCGACCGCGACCTTATCCACCATCGATTGGATCGCGAGCACCTCTTTTGCGCCCACGACCTGTTTGACCTCCGGCGTCTCGCCGGCCGTCGTCGAGGCGAGTATCTTTTCCTCTTCCTGCAGTTGAGGGTAGTCCACGTGTACGTTGAACATGAACCGGTCAAGCTGCGCCTCTGGCAGCGGATAAGTCCCTTCCTGCTCGATCGGGTTCTGAGTGGCGATGACGAAGAACGGGCGCGGCAGTTCGTACGTGGTCTTGCCGACGGTCACCTGCTTCTCCTGCATGGCCTCGAGCAGCGCCGCCTGGGTTTTGGGCGGGGTCCTGTTTATTTCGTCCGCCAATATGATATGGGCGAAGAGCGGCCCCTGCACGAACTTGAATTCGCGCTTGCCCGCGGAGTCTTCCTCGATGATGTTCGTGCCGGTGATATCGGACGGCATGAGGTCCGGGGTGAACTGGATACGCTTGAACGACATGGCCATCAGGCGCGCGAGGGTCTTCACCATGATCGTCTTTGCGAGGCCCGGCACACCGACGAGCAGGCAATGTCCGCGCGCGAGCACGCAGGCCAGCATCTGCCTGACGACCTCCTCCTGGCCGATGATGACCTTCGATATCTCGTCCATCATCGCGTTGCGCGCGCGGCGAATCTGATCCAGCAACTTCGGCGCCTGTTCTTTTTCCATCTGTGTTCCTCTCCAATGAGGACAACCCCCTGAATCTCAAGGCCGCAGCCGCGATCCCGACCGCAG
>JAVHLO010000016.1:15717-20925 GCA_031082105.1 Planctomycetota bacterium | reverse complement strand
GGCAGTCGATGCTCTTCTTTGACTGGTGAATGATGCCGGCTGCCGGATCCATGCCGGCACTCTCGGGGATACTATTCCTCCCCCGGCGGATCGACGGCGTACTTGGTGATATCGTCGTCATCAAATCCGCGCCGGGTGGGGCGTCCGCCGCGAGATCTGCGCCGGCCCGGTCCGGAGTCGCCGAATTCGTCGTCTTCGTCGTCAGTCCGGCCCCAGGTCTGCCCGCGGCGGGATGGCCCGGTGTCGCCATCGGAGTCCGCATCGTCGGTCTCTCCATCATCCATCTCCGCCCACGACGGGGCCGGCGGTACGACGTTCCACTTTTCATACCGGTCCTCGTCGATCTCGGTCACGAACCGCGAAGGTTGCTGCAGCACATCGAACTGGCCGTCGCGCGCCATCATCGGACAGGAGAGATAGAGCTCCTCCTTTGCGCGCGTGCAGGCGACGTAGAAGAGACGCCTCTCTTCCTCTTCCCCGCCCGTCTCACGCACAGAGCGCTTGTCCGGAAACCTGCCGTCCGTGAGCCACAGAACGAAGACGCACTTCCACTCGAGCCCTTTCGCCTGATGGACGGTCGAGAGGACGAGCCGGTCGCGCTCCTGTGCGTCTTCGGGCGCGCTGTCCTCGCCGGCCGCGTTCGTGTGCAGCGACAACTGCGTGAGGAACGTGTCAAGGTTCTCGAATCCGCGCGCGAAGTTGGCCAACTGCCGCAGTTCTTCGAGCCGGATCTCCGCGTTCGCAAATGTGTCCTTGATGTACTCGTCGTAGCCGGACTCGATGACGGTGTCTATCATGGCAGCCGGATTCGCGGCCATCTCGGGAGTCTTGATCCGTTTGAGGCATTCGAGGAACCGCTCCCAGCCGCCGAACGCAGCCCGCGGCAGTTGCTTTTCCACCTGCTCCGTGAAGACTGTCTTGAGCGGGTCCGCGGCCGACCCGATCGCCTTCCAGAGCTTGTCGGAGGTGGCGGGTCCGATGCGCGGGCACAGCCTGAACGCCCGCCGCCATGCGAGCTCATCGCGTGGGTTGGCGACCATCTTCAGGTAGGCGGCGACGTCCTTGACGTGTGCCTGCTGGAAGAACCTGATTCCGGAACGGACCTCGAACGCCACGCCGCTGCGCGTCAACTCCATCTGCAGTTCCATCGAGTGGTAATGGGCGCGGTAGAGCACCGCGATCTGGCTGAGGGGCACATTCTGCTCGTGGATCTCCAGAATGCGCTGGGTGATGAACCGCGCCTGGGCCGCGGCGTCCGGCGTGTACGCAAGAACCGGAGTCTGGCCGCTTCGCTTGACCGCGACCAGTTCCTTCGGGTACTGGCGTTTGTTCCGGGCGATGCTGGAATTCGCGAGCGAAAGCACCTCGGGCGTGCTACGGTAGTTCGTGGTCAGCTTGAATAGCCTGACGTCCGGATACCGCTCGGAGAAACCTATGATGTTGGCGAAGTTGGCCCCGCGGAACGAATAGATGCTCTGCGCATCGTCGCCGACGACCATCAGGTTCCGATGGTGCGACGCGAGCATGTGGACGACATCCGACTGGATCCTGTTCGTATCCTGGTACTCATCGACGAGCACGTGCGCGAACCGGCGGGCGTAGAGGTTGCGGACCTCGTCGTGCGTCTCCAGCAGGAGCCTGAACCGGGTCAGGAGGTCGTCGAAGTCCATCACGTTCGCGGACTGTTTCTCCGTGTCGTACCTTCGGGCGAGTTGTTCGATCTGTTCGATGTACTGCATGTGATACGGGTAGCGCTCGACGACGATGTCGGCGATCTTCCTGTCCGTATTGACTGCGAGCCCGATGACATCCGACAGCACCTCCGCTTTGGGGAATCGCGTGGTTTTGCGGTCGACTCCGACTCTCGGGACGCAGCCTTCGAGGAAGGTCTCGGAATCGTCGCGGTCCAGGATGGTGAAATTCGGCTGGTATCCCAGGAGTCTGGCGTGTTGACGCAAGACAAGCGCGCCCACATGATGGAACGTCCCGCCCCATACCCGCTGCACCTGCGGGCCGATGAGCATCTCGACACGGCGAAGCATGTCGCGGGCCGCCTTGTTGGTGAAGGTCATCAGGAGGATCGCGGCCGGGTCGCAACCCGCCTCGATCAGGCGGGCGACACGGTACGTGACGGTCCGGGTCTTCCCGCTGCCGGCCCCTGCGATGACCAGCATCGGCCCGCCACGGTGCGTGACGACCTCGAGCTGCTGCGGATTCAGTTCCTTCTCGTACTCGATCTTGAACTGCGGGACGGACGCGCCTTTAAGCGGGTAGTCCTTCATTTCTTCTCAGCCTTCTTCTTCTCCTCTTCCTTTTTGGCTTCAGCTTTCTTCTTCGACAACTGTTTCTTGGCCGGCTTCGTGATCTTGAGGAGCTTCCGCTGTGCGCGCTTGAGCCGCTTGTGCAGCGTGCGCAGGGCCGCGTCAGCCCTCGGATTTGCGGATTTCTGCTTCGCCTCCTTCATCTTTGCCTCGAGCGTCTCGATCTGTTTCTTAAGTTCCGTGGTGTCGGTCATACTATGTCTCCACAAAAAGAGCTGAAGAGTCCGCCGGAATAGTCAACGTCATTCCCGCGAAAGCGGGAATCCAGAGGTTCGCACAGGCCGATCGGCTGCCGCGCGGTATGACCGTCTGCGCATGCGTGCGCCCTCTACCGGACGGTTCTCGCTCCTGGCAGCGCAATCAGGCGTGGGAATGCTACCATAAAAGTCGCCCTGGTTCAAGGATTGACGATTTTCCTTGAAAAGAGCGCGTTTATCTGTATACTATAAAGGCTTGCGGCCATCCGGCGGCTCCGAGAGAATGTCTGTATGTTTGCGCGAGATCATGGAACTGCAGTTTTTCAAACGAGACGGGGCGGAAGCGCTTACCGAAGAGGGTAGGGAGAAGCATTCGAAGGCCCTATTCCTGGTCAAGCGCCTCATCAGGTGCGCGGTGGAGGACGGAGCGACCGACATCCATTTCGAGCCGGAAGAGAAGGCCGTGCTAGTCAGGTATCGGATTGACGGCGTATTGCGGGACATCGCGTGCTACGACAAGAAGACGGCCGCCGCGCTTGTCTCATGCATCAAGATTGCCGCGGACTTGGACATCACGCAACGAAAGAGGTTTCAGGACGGCGGTTTCAGGGGGGCGTACGAGAAGGAGGACGTCGAGTTCCGCATCTCGACGGTCCGTGACGTCTGCGGGGACAAGATGGTGCTCCGCATACTGCGGACTTCGCCCACCGATGTGTCGTTGGACAAGATAGGGCTTTCGAAGGAGGGCATAGCGACTCTGCGCGAATTCGTTGCGAGACAACAGGGGGTCTTGTTGATCAGCGGACCCACCGGCTCGGGAAAGACAACCACCCTGTACACCGTCTTGAAGGAGGTGGACAGGATCAGACGGAACGTACTGACGGTCGAAGACCCTGTCGAGTATCACCTGGACCATACGACGCAGATCGAGATCGACCCGGACAAGCAGATCACGTTCGGGGCCGCGCTGCGATCAAGCATGCGGCAGGACACGAACGTGATAATGATCGGCGAGGTCCGAGACGAGGAAACGGCCGTTACGGCGATACATCTTGCGTTCAGCGGCCACCTCGTCCTCTCTTCGATACATGCCCGGAACGCCTCGGCGATAGTATACAGATTGCTGGATCTCGGGATTGAGCCGTACCTGCTGGCATCCGCGCTGCACGTTCTGATGAACCAGCGACTTGTTCGAAGGCTCTGCCAGAGCTGCTGTCTTCCGGTGAGGCCGGATAGTGCCTTCTTTGAACAACTGGGATTGCCTGCATTGCCGACCGACACCATATATGAGCCGTGCGGGTGCAAGGCCTGCGGGGGCACGGGCTACAAGGGGAGGACCGGCATATTTGAGTTGCTGAAGATGACGCCGGAGCTGAGGGACGCGATCATGAACAAGCTGCCTCAGTCCAAGTTCGAGCGGATAGTCTCGCAGCAATTCCAGACCTTCCTCGTTGATGGGATCAACAAGGTCGCGCGTGGCGAGACTTCTCTGGCTGAAGTCGTGCACGTGGCGCATTCGATCTAGGGGGGACAAAGTGAAAGCTGAAGAAAGCCTGCTTTTCGGCCAGATAGCGATCAAAAAGGGACTCATCGCGCCTCAACAGTTGCAGGATTGTCTGCAGACTCAGAGCGCGCTGGCCCAGCGCGGGATCAAGAGACTCATCGGCGAGATCACGATCGAGAAGGGCCTGCTCACGAATGCGCAGGTGTCGGTGATTTTGTCTCTGCAGCTGAAGATGCGCGCGCACGCCGCGGACATGGCGTTCGGCGACGGGGCGGTCGCCGGCGGGTACGTCACTGCAATGCAGTTGAAGGAGTGCCTCTCGCTCATCGAGAATGTTCGAAAGAACAAGCCCGGCGCCGATCTGTCCCTGGCGGAAGTGATGGTAAACAAGGGACTTCTCACGGCGGCGCAGCGCGGATTGATAGAAGGCGCGGCCGGCGGCCACGCGTCCAAGACCGCGCCGGTCAGCTCGGGCTCGACCGCGGACGCGGCCTATATCCCCGGTCTCCACGCCCATCACGCCCTCGAGGGAGCCACGTGCCAGTACTGCAAGTCGGTCATCAGAGCGGAGCACGCCGTGCAGATCTGCGGCGGGTGCAAGGGGACGTACCACGCCGAATGCTGGGTCGCGGCCGGTGGATGCAGCGACACCAAGTGCGAGGAATACGCGGGCGAGGGTGGAGAGCCACAGGCCAGGGCGGTCGCGAAAACGCCGGGCAACCTCGCCGCCGTTGGGTTGAAGCTGGGTATCGTCGTACTCGCGGTCGCCGCCGTGGTCGGCGGCGTGATGCTGATGGGCAAGTCGGCGGACGACTGCTACATGGAAGCCAAGAAGATAGACGAGAGCATATCGGGCACGAAGAACGTCGAGGACCGAACCTGGGGAGTCCTTGACTACCAGCGCGCCGCGCTGGGCGTCGAGGAGTTTTCCGGCAAGGGAGTCGGAGGCGTTGAGCGGACACGAAAGCGCGAACAGCAGCTCGATTGGCTGCGAAAGGCCATCGAGAAGGACCCCCAGCACCTGGATGCGTGGTTCGACATGGGCGTCGTTCACCTCGAGTTCAAGAAGCTCGATGAGGCCTACAAGGACTTCAAGAAAGTGGTGGAGATCGATCCGAAGCACTCGAGGGCGCATATCATGCTCGGCGCGATCCTTGAACAGGACAAGGACTACAAGGGCGCCGAG